>CALCPB010000840.1 GCA_937897665.1 uncultured Halomicronema sp.
TGGTGGCTACACATGCTGTAGAACTGCATGTCCTTGACCATCACGAGGTCGCCGGGTGGGTGCGAGGCGACTTCATTGCGCTCGCTGAGCCGACCGCGTCGGCGTCTATGGCGGCGCCCGATGGCGATCGCAGCCCCAGTGCTGTGTTGGATGCAACCTGTGGTAGCCCCGAGCATCTGAATGCTTACTACAGCACCCTTAACTTTAATATCTACATCTGCAACTCGCCTGAGGGCTATGTCTATGTTGGCCATGAGAAGGGTACCGCCAACACCTTAGTAGCCCACAGCGTCACCGCCTCGCAAACTGGGTTTGTCGCCAGCAACGGTGGCTATGACTATGTGATTGACGCCGAAACTTTGCAGATTTATGAGGGCAAGGCTCCAGAACCGATTTTGAGCGAGCCGGTTGAGCGAGCCGAGCGCTATTGAGCTGCCCGCCGTTGATTCTCCCGCCATCCCTCAAATCTTTTCTTCACCCTGGGGAACAGCTGGGTCTGCCTCTCGTCCTCCCCGAAAGCAGGATATTTAAGAATGCAGAGATGGAGGTGTTGGAGGACCAGTGTGGTCAGGCCTCACTTTGCCGCTTTTGATCGGTTAAGAGATTTCTGACAAAGACGATACCCGTAGGGGCAGGGTATGTAGATGCTGATAGTCAGGAACGGCAGCCAGCAGGCTAAACCTGCCCTCACAGTGCCGGTATGTTTTTTTAGACGTTGTCTTGCGTGATGACGCCCCTGAATTGAACTGACAGAATAGAGGCAGTTCAATTCAGGGGCGTTGGCCATTTCAACTAAGACTATGCCGGTAAGGGCTAGCGTCTGGCTGAAACTTCGATAGAGTATTAGCAACTTACGAATCTTGGAGTTGTCGGCGGCATTCTGCCAAGAATCGGGAACCTTGAACAGAGCACATCCGCTGATGGCTGTTTTCTTCACTTGGGGTCTCGGCCAACTTAACTAGCTGTTTAGAATGTTTCATCGCCTTTTGCTGATTGCGCTTACTTCAATTGCTGCCGGGGGTCTGGGTGTACCCGCAAGCGCTCGGCCTGCAGTGCGATCGCGCGCCGTATTGCCGCTAGCCCAAGGCGATCTCGTTGCTCAGCTTGACAACTCTGACGCCGACTCTCCAACCCCAGCGGCCTCGCCAGCTGTGCAGTCGCTACAAAACCGATTAGGTCAGCTGGGCTACTACGAGGGGCCCGCTGACGGCGTGTTTAATCCCGCTACGAGTGCGGCGTTAAAAGCCTTTCAGCAAAACAATGGTTTGGTTGGCACCGGCATTTTAGACCCCTTGACGGAAGAGCGATTGCTGGATCGCGATGCCGTCCCAGCCAATATTGACGGGGCCGCCGCTGATGCCGATGAGCCGGCATTGGAATTGCCGGAGCCCACGGACGACTCCACAGACGAACCCACGGACGAACCCACAGATGAATTGACATCGCCACCGGCGGAGTCAGCAGAGCGATCGGCACCGCCCGCAGACACTGACCCCGAATCGATTATTGAATCGGCTGGAGCCGAGGGCACGGAGGCTCCGACAGAGGAGGTACCGGCCAGCGATGAGGGTGAGACTTTTTCCCTCGAAGGGGCACCGACGGAGGGAGCCGATGGTGATCCAGACGCGGCTGCCCCCCCTGAGACAGCCGCCTCGCCCGAATCTGAAGGGGGGCTGTTTCGCCTAGCCTTGCTCGGCACCATTATCATGGCAGTAGGGGCCTTGGGCACTGGGTTAGTGCTCTGGTTGGCTCGCCAGAAAGCCCAAAAGGCCGCTGCACTAGAGGAGCAAGCGCCGGGCAGTCAAGGGGTGGACGACCAAGCGCTAACCGATCAGGAGATCGCCCCGTCAAAGCTATCCCCAGTACCGGTCGTTAAGCCGCCAGCACCTTCGCCTTCGCCTCAGTATGGTCAAAATGGTCAGCCCCCTGCCGTTTCTGAAACAGCGCAGCTATCCGTCAATCCCCCCCCGCCGCCGCTGTCGTTGAGTGCCATGCCCGAGTCCAGGGTGACCAAAGTCAACATCGTCGATGAACTGATTCAAGATTTGCAAGAGTCTGATCCGGTGCGACGGCGTAAGTCTATTTGGGAGCTGGGGCAACGGGGCAATTCAGCCGCTGTGCAGCCGCTGGCCAATCTGTTAACCGACGCTGACTCTGCCGAGCAGGGGCTGATCTTGGCAGCGCTGGCAGAAATCAGCACCAAAACCCTCAAACCGATGAATCGGGCAATGGCAATGGCGCTACAGGATGACAATCCAGAAGTGCGAAAAAATGCCATTCGCGACCTGACTCGCATTTACGATTCGCTAGGGCAGGTGGGGCGCATGTTAGGGCAGGCTGCTGTGGATGATGATCCTGAGGTGCGCCAGACAGCCAACTGGGCCCTTGACCAGCTCAACAAGATGCGGTTGACGGCAACCGACACCGCCAGATCACTGCAAGACAGTCGCCCGCCTCTAGAGCAACGAGCTGACGATGAGTCGTCTTCTCATCGGGCTTAGTCACACCTTTCCCGACTCCCTGATCCCTCCTCTTCACGGCAATTATCTCGGCTATGTCATCTTCGTCTTCGTATCGTCTGTTGGTGATCTCAACAGCGGTGGCACCGTTAGGCTCAGGGCTCGGGGGCGGGGTTGAGCTGTTTGTCAAAAATGCCGTGCAGGGCTTGCAGCAGCGCGGTCATCAGGTCACTGTGCTGGCACCTGCCGGTTCGGTGCTGGCGGTGGGCGACCTGATTCAGCTGCCGGGGCAGTGGCAGCCGACCGCCCACACTAGTGAGCGCAGCAGTCCGATTGTGATGCCCGAACCATCGGTGTTGGCCGCGATGATGGCGTATGCCCGTGACGTGCAGCAGGAGTTTGATATCATTCTGCACTTCTGTTACGACTGGCTGCCGTTTTATCTCACACCGTTCTTTCAGACGCCGATCGCCCACTATGTGTCGATGGGGTCGCTGACCGATGCCATGGATGCGGTGATTAGTCAGGTCGCGCAAGCTCATCCGGGGACGGTGGGAGTCTGTACGCAGGTGCAGGCCGAGACGCTGCCCGCAGCCGATCGCTATCGCCCCATTGGCAGTGCCGTCGATATCAGTTTGTATGACTACTGCGCTCGCCCTGGTCATACTCTGGCGTGGATGGGCCGCATTTCTCCCGAAAAAGGGTTGGAAGATGCGATCGCCGCGGCGGCGATCGCCCAAGTTCCGCTCAAAATTCTCGGCAAACTCGAAAACCAGGACTATTGGCAGCACCTGCAAGCGACCTATCCCGATGCGCCCATTGAATATCTGGGGTTTCTCGATACGGCGGGACTGCAGGCGGCCATTCGCACCTGTCGGGCGCTGTTGATGACGCCTAAATGGGTAGAGGCCTTTGGCAACGTGGCGATTGAAGCGCTCGCCTGTGGCGTGCCGGTGATTGCCTATCGGCGGGGCGGCCCGACAGAAATTGTGCGCCAGGGTCAGACAGGCTGGCTTGTGGAACCAGATAGCGTGACAGGCTTAGTGGACGCGATCGCCCGCATCGATCAGCTCGATCGCCAGGCTTGCCGCCAACAAGCCGTGACAGAATATTCGCTAGCCGCCCTGGCCCAGCGCTATGAGCAATGGTTCCACGACATCTTGAGCCCACAGCATTAGATCGCAGACACCTTTTTGACATCGAAGTGAAATTCCTCAAGCCGCTTCAGAACCAGAGTTTGAGGAATTTCTGCGGCATTCAGAATCGGGCTTTAAAGTACATTGGGGCAGGAATAGCTAATAATGTGAAAGGTTGTAAAGTTTTGGAATTTCCATGTCATTACCCACAAATCTGACGACTCTCGACGGGGCCGCTTTGCCTGCTGATGCGCTGAGCAACAAGGTCGTGCTGTTTGTTAACGTGGCGAGCCAATGTGGCTTGACGCCGCAGTACGACGGTCTGGTCTCGCTGGATAAGCAATACGACGATTTCATGGTGGTCGGTGTGCCTTGTAATCAGTTTGGCAAGCAGGAACCCGGCAGTCCTGAAGAGATCAAGGAGTTCGCAGCCTCGAAATATAATGTCGAGTTCACCTTGCTAGAGAAGCAAGATGTCAACGGTGACACCCGCAGCCCTCTTTACCAGTTTTTGGTGGGCGACGGTGAAGACATTGAGTGGAATTTTGGCAAATTTGTCGTTGATCGCACCGGTGCCGTGGTGGCGCGGTTTGACCCACAAACACCGCCCGATTCGCCTGATCTCAAAGCCGCCATCGAAAAGGCGTTGGGCTAAGCGGCGAGTCTGACCGCAGACTTGACTCGGTTTGAGCGTCTTACTTGAACGCCAGCGATCGCGCTCAGCAATCAGATGCTAGGCGCGATCGCGACTTTACGAAGCATCTTCTACCCACTCAGTAGCGCTTCGACAAACTCATGACTAGAGAAGGGGCGCAAATCTTCGATGCCCTCACCCGCGCCGATAAACCGGATGGGCAGCCCTAGTTGTTGAACGACGGCTAACGCTACCCCACCCCGCGCCGTCCCGTCTAACTTGGTTAAAACGACGCCACTCAAGTTGGCGGCTTCCGCAAATACTTCGGCCTGCCGCAGGCCGTTTTGACCCAGCGTGGCATCCAAAACGAGCAGCGATTCCACCTGAGCATCCGGCGCTTTTTTGTCAATAATGCGGCGGATTTTAGACAGTTCTTCCATCAAATTCTTTTTGTTCTGCAGCCGTCCGGCGGTGTCCACTAGCAGCAATTCACAATCGCGCGACTGGGCGGCGGTGATGGCGTCAAATACCACGGCTGCAGGGTCGGTGTTTTTGCCCGGATTGGCAATCACCTCAACGTCACTGCGGGCTCCCCAAGCCTTAACCTGCTCGACCGCTGCAGCTCTAAAGGTATCCGCTGCCCCAATTAGACAAGAGTAGCCAGACTTTTTCGCAATGTGGGCTAACTTACCGATGGTGGTCGTTTTGCCCGCGCCGTTGACCCCCGTCATCAGCCAAATGTTGAAGGTGCCTTTATCGGGCACAAATTCCAGATTGTGAGAATCGCCTAAAGGCTGATCCAACATATCTTTGAGAATTTTTTTGAGATAGGCAATCGCCTGATCGGGGGGCAAGACCTCTTCGCGCAGCCGCGCTTGTAGCGCCTCAATAATGGCATCCGTCGCGGCCACGCCCACGTCAGCCTGCAGCAGTAGCGCCTCGACTTCAAAGACCGCTTCTTCATTTAGCGGCCCCTGTCCGACGATCGCTTTTAGCTGGTTGACCAACCCGCGCCGAGTTTTATCGAGCCCTTGGCGC
>CALCPB010000841.1 GCA_937897665.1 uncultured Halomicronema sp.
GGTTTAGAAGAGGCGGATGACGAATCCGGCGATCGCATCGACAGGCTGACGCGCTTCAGCTTTTCATCCACTTCGAGAACGCGGACGGTCACGACCTGACCGACTTTGACGATGTCTTTAGGGTCTTTGACAAAGCGATCGGCCAGTTGAGAAACATGGACGCGGCCGTCTTGATGGACGCCAATATCGACAAACGCGCCGAAGTTGGCGACGTTGGTGACCACGCCCTCTAGCATCATCTCGGGGGCCAAATCTGCCAGAGTTTGAATATCATCGCGAAATTTCGCCGTGACGAATTGCGATCGCGGGTCCCGTCCCGGCTTTTCTAGCTCCTCCAGAATGTCGCGCAGGGTCGGTTCACCCACGGCGGCGGTGGCGTAGCGTTTCAGGTCAATAGACTGCAGCGATCGCGTTTGCAGTGTCTGAGCGTCGGCTTTGAGGGCCGTCACATCGAGCCCCAAATCCTGCAAAATCGTGCCCACAATGCCATAGCTTTCCGGGTGGACGGCGGTGTTGTCGAGGGGATTTTCGCCTGCACGAATGCGCAAAAAGCCTGCTGCCTGTTCAAAGGCTTTGGGGCCGAGTTTGGGCACTTTGAGCAGCGCCTTGCGATTGCGAAACGCGCCGTGAGCATCGCGATAGGCCACGATGTTGTTTGCCACCGTCGCCGTAATGCCCGAAACGTAGGTCAATAGTTCCGACGAGGCGGTGTTGAGGTCAACGCCGACATAGTTCACACAACTTTCGACCGTCTCTTCTAGCTTTTGCTTGAGCTGCTTTTGATCGACATCGTGCTGATATTGGCCCACGCCGATGGATTTCGGGTCGATTTTCACCAGCTCCGCCAGGGGGTCTTGCAGGCGACGGCCAATGCTGATCGCGCCTCGCACGGTGACGTCCAGCTCCGGAAACTCCGCGATCGCGACGGGACTGGCGGAATACACCGAAGCCCCGGCTTCGTTCACCATCACCTTGGTGGGCGACTGCGGCAGGGACTGCAGCACTTCACCGACAAAGGCGTCCGTCTCCCGACCGGCGGTACCATTGCCGATGGCAATTAGCGCCACCTGATATTGCTGAATCAGCTGCTTGAGCGCTTGAGCCGCTTGCTCGCGTCGCCCCTGACCCTGATGCGGAAAAATCGCTTCGTAGTGCAAGAACCGGCCCGTTTGATCCACTACCGCTACCTTGCAGCCAGTGCGAAAGCCCGGATCGATCGCCAGCGTCGGTTTCATCCCAGCGGGGGGAGCCAGCAGCAGATCCCGCAGGTTGGTCTCAAAGGTGTGAATCGACTCGCCATCGGCCCAGGTTTTTTTCTCGGCGATGACGGCGTTGATCAAGGAGGATTTCATCAGTCGCGTAAAGGCATCGTCGATCAGGTCGCGATAGAACGCCCTCAAATCAGCGTTGCGGGTGTGGACAACTTGGGTCTCCAGGTGGCGCAGCACTTCCTCCCCATCAAAGGCCAACTCTAAGCTGACAATGTCTTCTCGCTGTCCGCGCAACAGCGCTAAAAAGTTATGGGGTGCGACCTTGCTCACTGCGACTTCGTAAGCGCGATACAGCTCAAACTTGGTGCTGCCTGCGGGAATCTTCGGATCAATCTGCGCCCGAAACTGGCCCGCTTTGAGGAAATAACGGCGTACCCAGGCCCGCAGTTCAGCCTGCTCGGCCACGGCCTCGGCCAAAATGTCAGCGGCTCCTTTGAGCGCCTCCTCTACCGTCTCCACGCCCTGCTCTGGCTGCACGAAATCGCGGGCGGCTTGAGTCAGGTTTAGCGGTGGCCGCTGCGGTTGATTGTGTTCGGCAATTAGAGTGGCGAGCGGCTCTAGGCCCTTCTCCCGAGCGATGGTGGCGCGGGTGCGACGTCGGGGGCGGTAGGGCAAATAGAGGTCTTCGAGATCCGTTTTTTTGTCGCAGGCAGTAATCTTGGCCTGCAGCTCGGGCGTCAACTTGCCCTGATCGGTGATGGATTGCAGAATGACGGCTTTACGTTCGCCCAGCTCGGTCAGATAGAGCGATCGCTCCTGCAGCGATCGCAGCTGCACTTCGTCCATGCCGCCGGTGCGCTCTTTGCGATAGCGCGCAATAAAGGGCACCGTTGCCCCCTCTTGCAACAGCGTCAGCGCTGCCGCGACATCACGCGGCGAGAGAGACAGTTCCTGGGCGAGGACTTGGGTCAGGTCAGTCATGGCGATCGCGGCAATCAATTAGGTAAGGCTAGGGCAGCAGTCTAGCACTGCTGCTCAGTACGATGGGGCGGTTAGCGCCAGTGCTCCTCTCGCCCGCTGTCGCCCAGTAGGGGGCGACAAATGAACAACGTTGTAGGGTGCCGTTAGGCGAAGCCATAACGCACCGCTTTATAAGGTTTTGATGCGTTACGGCTTTGCCCAACACATCCTACAAATCATTAGGGTTTTCTAATTATCAGCCATCCCCAAAACCCGCCCTGACGGCGTTCTTTTGGGTGGCAATTGTCTAAACCGGCTCCACCTCGAGCTCGACTTCAGTGGGACTACCCTGGGTAATCACCGGATAGGCCGTGGTGCTCGTCCATCTCAGGCTATCGCCGTAAAAAATCTGGGCCCGCACACCATAGGAATGCTGGGGCTTAATCTCGGCTGGGTCATAGGTGAGGCTGAAGGGAATGGGCACCTGCTGTCCAGCGGGCTCAATGGTTTGCTCAGCAATCACCGTGGCGGGCGCATCGGCTAGGCTCACATCTTCGAGGGTGACAACGACGGTGGCGCTGGGCGGCAGGCCAATGCGGTGTCGATAGGTGACGGTACCGGTCACCATCGCGGTCAACGACTCTTCACATGCCATGCCCAAGGCCCCAATCAGCCAAGAGGCCGGACGAGGTTCGAGGGCGCTGGAGCCGTCGAACACGTTTTGCCAGCCGTAACCTTCGGAATCGTACTGCTCCATGTTGGTTTTCATCGCTTCGAGATCGCGGATGATGGAGGAGCGATCGCTGTCGAGCAACGTCAGCAGCTCATCGGTGTCAGCAGCTCTGGGCATCGACTGCACCAGGGCACAAACTTCAGCCCGACTGGGCATGGGACTGTCGGTTGAGGGCATCTCCTCGGCGACTAGCGACTGGCTTGGCAGCGAGAGCAGCGCATAGGTGGTGGCGATCGCCAGCCCAATCACAAACATCC
>CALCPB010000842.1 GCA_937897665.1 uncultured Halomicronema sp.
AGAGACTGACTCTGGCAACCCCAATATCTTATATTTAATTACAACCGCCTACTTATCAAGCTTTCGGTAGATGCCAGTTTTGATGTGCATATAGAGAAAATTTCGGAAATCCTCAACTCTGACAGCAACTGAAATCTCTCATGGTCTGAAATATTTTCTGATTTAGTCGCAGGAAGTCTCGAGGCGAGCTTTACTACTCATGCACGGACAAAAATACTTGAGAAGCTGCTTTCGATCTCCCGCAAGTCCGATGACTCCACCGCAGAAGGTGAGGTGCTAGGCAACTATTGGCAGTTCTAGCCAGGTAGGCCAACGCGCCGGTGGCATTGTGCTGGCTCGCAGCATCTTGAAGGTTCCTGTTGCTCAGGTTTCTCCAACAGGGGAAAGCATGACTTATGGAGATAACTCACCCATCTTTACCAGTCGCGTTAGCATGCGAGAATGATGCCCTGGTCAGCAACATGGCAGTATCTCCAGGTCTTCATGATTTGATCTGCAAGACGAGCTTGGCCATGCTGGGAAATTGAGGCACTAAACTGCTAGCCAGATTCCTGAGCATCAGAATCACTGAATAACGCCGCAGCGATCGCTTCAGGTTAAACCACCTTAGCTGGCGCGCGGCTCCGGATGAGATTTGGTCAGACATGCTGGTAGCTAGCTTGAGCGAACTCACCTTAGAAGGTTTAAAAGAACACTATTTGGCAGACAAATCTGACCAAAATCCAGAAAAAATGTTGCAAACCAAGAATTTTGTTGCATTCTTTTAATTGAAGGGTGCGATTAATAACTGACGTGCTTTGATTGAGGCGCAAAGCTTGATAGCACTAGGCATAGCGCTAGTTGTTGAGCCCAGTGTTGATGTTGGCGTCGGCCAGCCCAACCCTCCGCCCGTGGATGCGCTACCTAAGGTCTCAAAACCATCAGCCTGTGCTTAGAAATCGGGGAGCGATCGCGCTAATTACAGGATAAGGAATATGGCTAAAAATTCGGCTTCTCTTGATTTACCCTCTTTTGTGCAGCCTGCAAACGCCTCAACCAAAGCAGTCACGCCTAGAGCCTACGCAGCATCATCGGTCTCTTACCCAGTCGAAAAGTCAGTGGCGGTAGAGCCCGCAGCCCTACCCTTATTGCCTCGTGCCAAACGCCCCAGCTTTAGTAGTCATCGCAACGACGCTAAAGCCGCCCTAGCATTAGATCTGTTGGCGGATGTGCAGACGGCGATCGTTGGCTGGCACCAAGCGTTGAGGGGCACGTTGGCTGAGATTCAGCAGCTCTACACGGCTGGGCCCATCGTTGATGGCTGGCTAGAAGCCGTGAATCGACAAGCCACCCAAGCCGAACTCGATGAACATGCAGCAGTATTACGGCATGGTGACCCCGAGCAAGTTGCGGCCTATATCGAAAAGCTCGCTCAGCAAGCTCAGCCCGCAGCGCAGGCCCACGACAGCCAATATCGCCTCTGTAGCCTTGATGCCGATGGCCAGATTCAGTGTCAAGCCTGCCCACCCGATGAGTTGGGCGCGGTGAGTCAGGCGATCGCGCGCAATCAGCAACTGCGTCAACTGGTCAGTCAAAAGCAATATTTAGAGGCCAAACTGAAGCGCGCCTCAGAAGCCCTAGACGTGACGCGTAAAACGCTTGATATTCGCGGTGAGTCAACGTCGGCTGACAGTTAAGCATCTGCGGTCAAATCATATCCTCAGGTGCAGACAATGGCAGTGCTGAATAGCGATATGAATTTGTAGAGCGGTAAATGAGAATTTATGCCTTTCCGCTGTCGGTTCATGCTTCAAATCAGCAACGCCCAGACAATTTCTGGCAGGAATTGAACCGCGCTAAACCTCTGTGATTGGGACGCGGTTTTCGAGCAGATACCTTAACGCCGTGCCTCTCACCAAATCGGCCCGACTTGAAACGAGCAGTACCCAATTTCAGAAAACGCTAAGTGCCTTCCAAAGAGCGCTGCTTTACAAAAGACGATATACTCTCCAGCCAGCTAGAGATATAAGGTAAGCTGAGAGGACAGTTGTTGTTCAGAGGGCGGCACCATGTCAGAAGCCCAAACCGAACTCTTACGAATTGGTCAGGTCAGCGACCACAGTCAGCTACCGGTCAAAACCATTCGCTTTTATGAAGAACGGGGTTTGATTCAAACTGCAAAGCGAACATCTGGTGGATTTCGCCTGTTTACGCCCTCGGTGCTGTCACGGCTCAGTTTCATTCGGCGATCGCAGGCCTTGGGGCTGAGCCTAAATGACATCCAAGATATTTTGGGGATTGCCGATTCGGGACAACGCCCTTGCAAAAGTGTGCGCCACAAGTTTCAAGAAAAAATTTCAGAAATTGACGAACGTATGCAGCAGCTGCAGCAACTGAAGGAGCAGCTACAGATTTTGATCGCAGAAGCCGATGAACGAGAGGGCTTGGACGCTGATTACTGCCCCATCATCGAACATGCTGGCGAGTCAACTAGCAGCTGAGTCACCAGCAAAAGCCAAAGTACTTAAAAGGCGCGTTTTAAAGCGCTTGAGTGCAGACAAAAATCACCTTACTGCTCACCAGGTTCGGCTGGAGCCGCCTCGCCAGATAAGTTTCGCAGATATTCCAGCGTTTGCGACGAGGGCACAAATCGAATCAGCTCTAGCAGTTGATCGGCCTCAGTATCCTCTGCTGACATGCTCTGCAGGATGGTTTCAAACGTCGTGACCTCGACGCCAATCGATTCGGCGACCCCAGGGTTTGCTTCGATGAGGAGAGAAACCTGCGACTGCAAATCATTGAGAGAAAAGAACATCGGCAGGGTGTTGTCCGATGTCAATAAATATTGATTGCTCTCCAGATCGACGGCAGCATATAGAGGCACGCCTTGGATTTCTTGATCCACAATCTGAGTCGCTTGACTGAGCGATCGCGCGCTGGGGACGTAGACCAACGACTCGGCGCTCTCTAGCTGCTCACTGGCCTCAGCATAGACATCACTCAGCGGCAAAATAGCGATCTGGGCATCATCAGCCAGAGCCTCGCCCTCGTTCTCTGCCTCGGCTAAAAACGATTCGGCTTCTTGAGAGTCCACAAAGACGATGGGCACCTCTAGCTCAGTCTCTTCATCAATGTTGACACTAGCGGTTAGTGACTGCCCCTCGGGATTAACGATCAAAAAGACGGGAATCTGGCCGAGCTTCTCTAAAATTTGCTGCTCAGATAAAGCCCAGGCAGGCGCGGCTAACAATGCACTACTCACGATCGCCATTCCGGCCAGACCCGTAGACGCTAACCGACGAAAAATCCCTTGCATACAATTCCCTAGATTCAATAAACGACGAGGTCTCTACCCGATTAATGTTGGCTCACTGGGACGAGAGTCTTGCCTCAGCCCCGCCTTACCAACCGAAGCAACCAAGGCCGCAATCAGCTCGCAGCCATGCTAGCAATAATTGCGAAACAACGGCATACCTCTAACCGATGGCCCCACCCTAAGCATGTTCCAGCAAATCGGGATGACAGGATTCGAACCTGCGACATCCTGCTCCCAAAGCAGGCGCG
>CALCPB010000843.1 GCA_937897665.1 uncultured Halomicronema sp.
GGCAAACATAAACTCCCAGCTAAAAGAGAGCGCCTTGGGCTTGATGGCGGCGATATCGAGCGCGTCCGGATCATCGATCAGGGCAATATGACCGCGCGGTTTGATGAGCTTGACGGTGGAGGCGAAATGTTGCTGAGTGTGGGTGAGTGAGGCCACATATCGGGGCGAAATGCCTAGAGCCTGCATCTCTTCGTCAAGGGGATTACGGTGATTGATCACCCGATCAGCCCCCATCTTTTCCACCCAAGCGCGTGTGTCATCCCGCGAGGCGGTGGCAATCACGGTGAGTCCCGTGAGCTTCTTGGCAAGTTGTATGAGGATTGAACCAACACCGCCTGCACCGCCGATCACCAGCAGCGATTCCCCAGTGCCTTCGCCTTCTTTCAGGCCCAGACTATCGAACAGGAGCTCCCAGGCCGTAATACTGGTCAGCGGCATACCAGCCGCTTCGGCAAATCCCAGCGACGCGGGCTTGCGACCCACAAGGCGTTCATCTACCACGTGCACCTCGGCATTAGTGCCGGGTCGGGTAATGTCGCCGGCATAAAACACCTCGTCACCAGGACGAAATCGCGTCACGGCTGAGCCCACGGCTTGCACGACCCCAGCGGCATCAAACCCCAGAATGCGCAGCCCGTTGTCCGGCTGGGCGCTGGCCCGCACTTTGACATCGACCGGATTAACCGAAATGCCCCGCACTTCCACCAGCAAATCGTTCGGCCCTGGTTGTGGTGTCTCCGTTTCCAATTCAATCAGGGCGTTTGCGGCTGTGATGGGTCCCGCATTCTGATACCCAATGGCTTTCATCATTCCGTCTCCTATCGAGTCATGGAAGCATTGTTCGCATGATAATTATTCGGACAAGAAAGATAAATAGGCTTTTATCGAAATGAAAATTCGGATATTTTTGATGAATGGATACTTTATCGTTCCGCTTGTTTTTGCGAATTGCCGAACTGGGTAGCGTCTCGGCCGCCGCCTACGACCTGTCGCTTTCGCCTGCCAGTGCCAGTGCCCGCCTAGTCAAACTCGAAGAAACCGTGGGGTTTCGCCTGTTCAACCGCACGACCCGAGCCGTCTCCCTGACGACTGATGGCGAGGCATTTTTGCCCTATGCGCAACAGATGATCGAAACGCTAGAAACTGGGCTCAGTGCAGTCAAAGGACAGGGGGCAGAAGCTGAAGGGTTACTGCGAATCACCATGCCCGGCTCCTTTGGACGGATGTATATCATTCCGGCCTTGGCCGATTTTCATGCCCGGTATCCTTTGGTCAGTCTTGATTTACGACTGTCGGATACCGTGCTGGATGTGGTCGAAGGGGCCTATGACCTGATTATTCGGAATGCTCCGCTGGTGGATAGCAGTCTGATTGTGCGCCAGTTAGCCCCTGATCGACGGCTGCTCGTGGCCTCCCCCACCTATCTTGAACAGCATGGCATGCCTGCAACGCCAGACGATCTTGCCGCCCATCAATGCGTCGTTCTGGCCGAAAACCATCGGTGGCAGTTTGCCAACGGACAGACCATTAGTGTGCCGCGATCGTTCACGGTCAACGATGGTGAGGCCATGCGCAAAATGCTCGAACAGGGCATGGGGATTGGCCTCAAGTCAGTCTGGAATGCCAGCGCCAGTTTGAAAGCAGGGCTGCTGGTTGAGGTGCTGCCGGACTTTCCGCTGGTCACGGAGGCCTCTATCTGGCTACTGTATCCCAGCCGCCGCATCATTCCCCAAAAAGTACACGCCATGATTGATTTCTTACTTGAACGATTCCAGCCCGTGCCGCCCTGGGAGTTCTAGCAAGACCGGGCAAATCACGATCAAATTGACTACTAAGTGTTGCTGATTTAAGGCATGAACCGACAGCGGGAAGGCATGAATTCTCATGCGCCACTTGACAAATTCATATCACCATTCAGCAACAGGGAAGTTGCTCGTCTAACGCACTTCAGTCTTTCAACTGATTCAGACAGGAAGATGTCAGGACAACAATTCAACTTCCCTACAAATCCTATGTTTCAGGTTAAGGCTGGGGCATTTGGAGAATGCGGCTAGCATTGAGAATCGCCAGCAGAGCCACACCCACATCGGCAAAGACCGCACCCCAGAGACTCGTCAACCCCAGAGCGCCTAAGGTGATAAAAATCGCCTTCACCCCTAACGCCAGCACAATGTTTTGCCAAACGATGCGGCGCGTGCGGTGGGCGATCGCGATCGCCTCTGCGACCTTCGCCGGGGCATCGGTCATAATCACCACATCCGCCGTCTCGATCGCAGCGTCCGACCCCAATCCCCCCATGGCAATGCCCACATCCGCTCTGGCAATCACCGGGGCATCGTTGATGCCATCACCGACAAAAGCAACTTTGTGGTGGGTGGACTGTGAGCGATGCAGTAGCGCTTCCAGGGCGGCGACCTTCCCCTCGGGCAAGAGTTCTGCCCGGTAGTCATCGAGCCCCAACTGCTGGGCGATGCCAGCGGCTACCGATGCACTATCGCCGGTGAGCATCACGGTTTGAATCTGCTGCGTCTGCAGCGCGTGAACGGCCGTCACCGCATCGGCTTTCAGCTCATCAGCAATCAGAATGCGCCCACCATATTGGCCATCGACGGCGATATGGGCCACCGTGCCCTCCACTACACAAACGTCATGGGGAATTTGCTCTTGATGCAGCAGGCGATCGCTCCCGGCTAAGACGGTTTGCCCATTTACCCTGGCTCGAATGCCATAGCCGGGGAGTTCTTCATAGGCCTGGATGCCAGCTTCGTCAATGGCCTGACCATAAGCCTGGCGAATTGACTGGGCCACGGGATGGGTGGAGTGCGATTCCGCCTGAGCGGCGAGTTCGAGCAGTTGCTGCTGACTGAGACCATTGTGAGTGACCACGTTAGTGACGCGGAAATTGCCTTGGGTGAGGGTGCCCGTCTTATCAAACACCACCGTTTTGACCTGAGTCAGGGCATCTAAAAAGGTAGCCCCTTTGATCAAAATGCCGCGGTTGGCTGCGCCGCCAATGCCGCCAAAGTAGCCGAGGGGAATGCTAATCACCAAACCACAAGGGCAAGAAATGACCAGCAACACCAAGGCCCGATAGGCCCACTCGGCCATCGTGGCACCGGGGATGAGGAGGGGCGGCAGGGTGGCCACGGCCAGTGAGAGCAGCACCACTACGGGGGTGTAGTAGCGGGCAGCGCGGGTGATGAATTTTTCGGTATCGGCTTTCTTGCTGCCAGCGTTTTCCACCAAATCGAGGATTTTTGCGATCGAGGATTCGCCAAAGGGGCGTGTGACGCGCACCGTGAGCCGCCCCGCCTGGTTGATCATGCCCGCCAACACG
>CALCPB010000844.1 GCA_937897665.1 uncultured Halomicronema sp.
TGCTAACAGCAACAACGCTGTGGTGAAATCGACTGTCAATGGCACGGTGACGGGTATTTCAGCGGCAGATGCCGGCGGTTACGAAGTCACCGTGCAGTCTGACGCCGGCGCGGCAGAAACGATCGCGGTACCCGCTGGCCCTGAACTCATCGTGTCAGAAGGGGATGCCGTCACAACGGGCGGAGCTTTGACGAGCGACCCCAACATGGGTGGCTTCGGTCAGGTCGATGCGGAAATCGTGCTGCAGAGCCCCGGTCGGATTAAAGGGTTGATTGCCTTTATCGCAGCGGTGATGCTGACGCAGATCATGCTGGTCTTGAAGAAGAAGCAAGTCGAGCGAGTACAAGCTGCCGAAGGCCTCAGCCTGTAGCTCACTCGCTGATGCGGTTGCTTAGCGACGCATAAATCGTTTGGTTGAGAGGGTGCCGAGAGGTACCCTCTTTGCGTTTGGGGAGCGATCACCGAGTGGACTCCGGAGGCAATTAGGGCCATTAGCCCTCGCGCTCAACGACAATGACGTTTTCCGTCACCTTCTCAAAGGTGTCATCGTGGCTAATCACAAACAACTGCTTGAAGCTGCGAATGCGGGCGATCGCTTCGGCCAAACTCTCGCGTCGAGGCCGATCCATATTGGTGGTCGGTTCATCAAAGAAGGCAATATCGATATCGGCTATTACTTTTAGCAGCGCCAGCAGCACCGTGAGGGCGACATTGGGGCGGTTAAGCAGTTCACGAAAGAGGCGATCGCCCTCGCGAGAAATTTGCTGCACATAGCGTTCAGTAATGCGCGGCCCCGCTGCTTTGTAAGCTTTGCGGGCAAAGTTAACGAAGCGTTTGATGCGCTCTCGTTGTTTGCGCTCCTCAATGGCCGCAGCTCGCTGTGCAGCCAGCGCCTTGAGGTCGTCGAGCTGTCGCAGCAGTTCCGCTAGCAACTGCTGCTGTTGTGGCAGGCTGCCAGCCAAGCGATCGCGCTCTGAGCGCACCGTCTGATAGGTTTGCGTCACCTGTTGCGCCATCTGCGGATCAAAATCAACCTGGGCTTCGGCCAATGCAGTTTGAAGCTGGGTGGCTTCTTCCTGCAACTGGACCATCGCCAGTCGAACAGTCGTCAGTTCTCGAGTCAAACGCGCTTCATCTTGAGCGGCACGTACGTATTGCAAGTATTGTTGATAGTCGGCCTGGTGAATTTGTTTGGCTTGAGTTTGGGTTGCAATGTCAGTATCCAAAGTCTCAAAGGCGTGCAGCTGCTGTTCGAGGTCGTCAATCTGGTGCTGAATGCCGGCCTGCGCGGCCTGCATCTCGCCATAGCGCTTTTGCACAGTCGGCTGCTGCTGTTGCGATCGCGCCAACACCGCACAGCGGCCTTTGGGATCTTCCAGAGCTTGCAAGGCAGTCTGTACTTCCCCTAGGCGATCGCTAAGGGCCTCGCCCTCGGTGAGCTTTTGTTGCAACTGTTCCAGCCGTTGCGGCAGAGCCGTTTGGTCAGCGTGCAATTGGGTCAACTGCTGCCGCCGCTCAGGGAGAACGGCCACCTGATTTTGCTGTTTAGCTAGCTCAGTCAAGCGAGTCTGGCAAGCCTGCAGCTGGGATCGCAACGCCTCAGCATCCGTCTGCCCTGACAGGTCATCTAAAATTTGCTGCACGGCCCCCAGCAGGCTCTGGTGAACTGTGACCCCGGTTTCTAAAGCTTGCTGAATGGTCGCTATCGCCGCCGACTCTGGCGGCTGAGTTTGGTGCAGCTCGGCCAAAGCTTGCAGCGCCTCAGCAACTTGCGCTTGGGTGCGATCGCTCGTTGCTCGTCCTTGGCTGACCAGTCGCTGCAGTTCCGTCTCAAACTGCCGGGCTGCCTCCAGCCGACTGAGCTGCTGCTGCAGGCGATCGCGCTGGGGAGCTAAGTCAGACGCCGCAGCTACCATCTGTGCCAAAGCCTGCAGACGATCGATCTCCTGGACGGTTTTAGTCACCTGCTGCGCCTGCTGCGCCTGCTGTTTCGCCGTGGCCTGGTGTTCGCCTCGCACTTGGGCCAGGGTCGTTTGCGCCTGCTGTAGTGCTTGGAGCTGCGCTTCTAACTCGGTCTGTTGCTGCACCTGGGGCTGTAGCTGGGCGATTTCTGCGGTGGCGGCCTCAAAGCCATCTAGTTGCACTTTGAGGCGGGTGATATCCGCTGCGCGCAGCTCTAGCGTCTTTCGCAGCTTTTGCTGGCTTTTTTGCCGGGTCTGGCGTTCGGTCTGCTGGCGCGCCAGGGTTTGCAGGGCAGTCTCAGCGGCTTGATAGGCCTCGTAGGCAGGGCGCACCGTCACACAAATTTTGGCGGCTTGCTGAGCTTGTTCTAAGGACTGGGTTAATAGCGCGATCGCCTGCTGCCGCCCTGCCATATCGGCCTGGGTCTGCTGCTGCTGGGTTTGCAACTGTTGAATTTGGGTGGCTTGGGCCTGCAGAGCATCGCGTTCTTGCATCAGCGTCTGGAGCTGCTGATCAAAGGCGGCAAGCTGCCCCTCATTGTGCGTAATTTCTGTCGCGATCGCCTGCTGCCGCGTCTGCAGTTCGTCCCAGGTGGCCAAGCGCTCCTCAAAGCGCGCAATTTCTGACGTCACGGCTTCTGCTTTCGCTTCCGCATAGCGCCGCAGGCTATTCAGCTCTTTGTAAACCGTTTTGTACTCTTCTACCTTGAGCACTTTATCAAACACGGTTTTACGATTCTCCGCCGTTTGCAAAAAATCAGCGGTAAAGGTGCCCTGAGGAACCCCGACAGTGCGAGCAAACAGTTCGCCCAAATCAGTGCCGGGGGCAACCCCCAAATGTTCTCGCAGCCAGGGCAACACCTCATCTTTGATGCGGGTGTAGGGCAATCGCTGATTGAGCTGGGGATCAAACAGCGTGTAACCCTTGCTAGTGTGACGCTGCACGGTGTAGGTGCGGTCGTCTTGATTGGAGATGAACTCGACCGTGACTTCGGCGCTGCCGCTGCCGTTGCGAATTAGATCGTCTTTGGCATAGTCGCCCAGATAGTTAAACAGCACCCAGGCGATCGCTTCCAAAATGCTGGTTTTGCCCGCCCCATTTTCGCCACAAATGGCGTTGGTACCCGGTGCAAAGGTGAATTGGCGATCGCGGTGAGTCTTAAAGTTTTTGAGGGTGACGGAAAGAATCTGCATAAACTCTATTTTGGCCCGTTCAGTGATGGTCCGACGAAATCACTCAGGATGGCTGCAACGGCCCTTTGAGCAGCCGGATCATGCCGACTGCCGCCCCCGGCATGGCGTCGGGTCTGGCCCTTCTCGCAGAATATACGGCTCTACCGCGATGGCACGTTGGTTTGCGTTAGCGAAGCCATCTTCCACGAGCGGTTGTCTCGGGACGATACCACCGACTCATGCATGCGGGGAATCGCCATTACAGCCCAAACGAGATCGCTGTCGAGGCGCATCAGTCTGAAGCAGGCAGCTAGTCCTGGCCACCAGTCAGATTAGGTGCGAGCTCACTGCCCGCCGCGCCCAGGCAGCTATAGCGATAATCGCCGTAGTTCATCTCGGCCCCGCAGAGAATCGCCCCATTAAAGTTACCGCTGACGAGCACAACGTTGCTGAGATCAGCGGCAATTAATACCGCATCGACAAACAGAGAGTCCTCAATGTAGGCATTGCCGAACCGAGTGCCATAGAGCGATGCAGCCGTAAAATCTGATTCATAAAAAGTGGCCTCATGCAGCAGCGCCGCATCCAAGGTCGCCGCGATCGCGGAGGCCTTGGCCAGGTAAGCACGACTTAAATCGGCACCACTCAAATCGGCGCCGTCCAAATTGCTGTGGTAAAGATTGGCCTCAGTTAAGTTGGCCCGTTGTAAGTTAGCGCCGCTTAAATCTAACCGTCTGAGGTCAGCGCCCGAGAGGTTGCAGTCGGGGCAATCACCAGTGCCAATCAGTTGAGTCAAGGCCTCGCGATCAAAGGCCTGACTGGGTGCGGCGATCACCAAACCGCTGCCCAGGGCGAGCCCGCCGCTGCCCAGCCCCAACTGCTTTTGATACGGGCGATCGCTGATATGCATAGCTATTGAGTCCTCTGTTTAGGAATGGTCAGGTGAGCTACAAGAGCCCGCACGGGTGCCGGATGGGATCAAGCGACTTTTTATACGGACTGATACAAGTTACGCTTTCTGAAATCTTTCCAGAAAGATCTCAATTCATCGACAATTTGATCTAATAATAGCCATGCTCTAGGTGATTCAAGGGTTTTAGTTGGTAAAAGAGCCGGTCTTTACTTTCTCTTTACTGAATAATATTGGCGGCAAAGGCTGCGAATTCTGCGTCATCATGGGCACCTAGACTTACGGCAATCGTCTCTACATTGGGTGAGATTCAACGGGTGAATTATGAAAACAATAAAAGCGTTTAAGTTTGTTGCAGTTGCCGCCGCCGCCACTATCGGGGTTCTCGGCAGCACGATGGCAACCCTCGCTGTCGATTTTGGTTTCTTAGAAGTTGACCAAAGTCAGTATCTATCAGTGGCAATTCCAGGCGGCAGCTTCATTCCTTATCAGCTGTGGCTGATTCGTGAGCGCACCCCTGGGGCAACCTGCTTTGACGTGAGTGGGACTAATCCGGGTGTGGTTGATCCGCTGTGGCGCGAAAATACCAGCGGCTGTGCCCCGACTTCCGATTCGAATGGCTATTCCATCCGCGTGGGTGGCGAAGAGTTGGGGTCGGCCTATTCCTTAGTCGTCAAAGAGTCGGGCGATGAGCTGGTGCTGATGGGTCAGCCCATCCGAGGCTCTTCAATTTTGATTGGTCGCACAGGTGGTATTAGTGCGAACGGCTATACCGAAATTAAGCTCCAGCCGGGCTGGCGCATTACCCAACGCACCTATGAAGGCGAGGCCCTCGGTCACTTTTATTACACCAACGACGCGACCCTGGCGGAGCTAGAGACCGATGACGGTGTGGCGATTAACCCGACGCCGACGCCCGATCCGACACCTGAAGTGGAGTATCCTTTCCCCGATATTTCACGGGACATTTATGCGACGGAAATTGCTTTAGCCGTTGACAAAGGCCTCGTCGCGGGACAGCAGGACGGCACCTTTAGCCCCGAGCGCCCGGTGACCCGCGAAGAAGCGGCTTCCATCGTGGTTGAGGCCCTAGGGACTAAAGGGCTAGCAACGGCTGTCTCGGTCACAGCCGCACCGTTTCCAGACGTAGCCCCCGATCGCTGGAGCGCTGAAAAAATTACGATTTTGAAAAATGCTGGCATCGTGACCGGTGATCCCTCTGGCAACTACCGCCCGACGGATACGGTTACCCGCGCTGAGCTGATGTCAATGCTGCGTCGCACCGCTGAGGTGGTGGCCTCAGCTGACGGGATTCGGCCGGAAGAGATTGAGCCGACCGGTGAAGTCTTTAACTTCTCTGATACATCTGGTCACTGGAACGAAGAAACCATCGGCGTGATGTCGGCCTACTGTGGTGTTGCGACCCCTTATAACGAGAGAGGCAGCGAGTTTCGACCCAACAACCAATCTCTGCGGAACTACACGACTGCGGCCGTCTACCGGCTATTTGACTGTGGTGCTACCCCAGTTCAATAAGACAGTCTGGTGCAGTGAGCGATCGCTGACCACCAAGAGGACTCACTGATAGTTCCTATCTCCCCTAAGGTCATTGACCTTGGGGGATTTTATTTAGTCGCCGTCAAAATGCCATAGCGCACCAATCCACGCTGAAAACCCCAGCGCATTAGCCCCAGTGCCAGTGCCCCCTGCAGGGTTTGCGCGCCCGCTTGCCACAGCCCCACGATCGCCTCCCACTGCAGGGCTGAACCGATCACCGCATCCCAAAAGGGGGCCACCGCATCAGACCAGTCAGCCGGGCGCACGGCGCGATATCCAGCCTGGGTCGCCAGCTGGGCGTAGTCGGGCAGCGACAGCACATAGGGCAAATGGTAGACCTGATAAAGCGCATCTAAATGCCACTGTTCAGACTGAGTGAGGGCACCCGCGAGAGATTCAGTGTTGCGGTGACACCAGGTAGCCATGAGCAGCCTGCCGCCAGGCTTGAGCAAGCGATAGCTCTCTTGAAAAAACTGCCCTTTGTCGGGATAGTGTTCGCCGCTTTCCATCGACCAAATCAGGTCGAACTGCTCATCGGGAAATGGCGTATTCAGCACGTCAGCGACTTGAAACTGGGCGCGCTCAGCCAGCTCGGCGATCGCGGCTCGTTCGGTCGCCCGAGCGGCCTGTTTTGGGCTCAGCGTCAGACCCATGACCTCAGCATCGTAGCGATCGCCTAAATACAGCGCACTGCCGCCAATGCCACACCCGGCATCCAAGATCTTGTGAGCTTGCTTGACCTCAGCCCACTGCAGCAGGGCATCGATCAGGTCAACTTGAGCCTGCTGTTGGTCTTTTTGATGCGTGCCGGTCGGCCCGTAAAACCCGTGGTGCATATGCTCACCCCACGTCCGTTCCCAAAGGCCAGAAGACTCGTCGTAGAAAGTTTGAATGTTTTGATACAGGTCTGAACTCATGGCACTTTTGCGACTCCTAGGGCAGTGTAGTCTTCCGTCGCAACTCCTGGAAAGATAGTCAGATATTTTCCCGTCATCAGCGGAAATTTGCACCTGGGAGGCTCAATTGGGGCGGTCAGGCCTGGCCGCCCCAATTGAGCCCTGAAAAATGCCATAACAGCATGATTTCCTGTCGCAAATAGGAAACAGCCCGACAACTCATGAAAAGATAGGGAGCGATGTTGCTGGCCTCTAGGGTTGCAAACCGCTGGGTTTGTTAGAGTCAGCCGCAAGCTGTCTTTCAGTCTTGAAAATCCATGGGCTTGTTTGAAATGACCGTCCCGCGAACCATCTGCGCGGGCTTTTTGATGTTGATTGCGCTGGGTACAGCGCTGCTCTGGTTGCCGCTCGCGACGGCGACCGGGCAGTGGAATGAACCGATTGTGGCGTTTTTTACCGCGACTTCAGCAGTCTGTGTCACAGGGCTGATTGTCGTCGATACCGGCAGCTATTACTCGCCCCTCGGGCAGTTCATCATTCTGTTGCTGATTCAGGTGGGGGGTTTGGGCTATATGACGGCGACAACCCTCTTGTTGTTGGGGTTAAAGCGGCGCTTACGGCTCAAAGATCGGCTGGCGGTACAACAATCGATGGATATTCAGGAGCTGTCAGGCGGGCGATCGCTCATCATCTCGATCATTGGCATGACCCTGATCATTGAGCTGACCGGGGCGTTTTGCCTGATGCCCACAATGATGCGCGACCAGGGCCCCGCGCAGGGTCTCTGGTCCGCCCTCTTTCACAGCATTAGCGCCTTTAACAATGCGGGGTTCAGCCTGTTTGAAGACAGTCTGGTACGCTACGTGCATTCGGGCTGGGTCACCGGGGTGATTACACTCCTAGTGATTTTTGGCGGCATTGGCTATCAGGTCATTATGGAAGCCTTTTTGTGGGGCCGAGATCGCCTGCTGCAGCGCTCACAGCGCAGTGAGTTTTCCCTCAATTTCAAAGTGGTCGTTGTAACGACCTTGGTACTGCTGCTGCTGGGCACATTCTCATTCCTAGTGGTGGAATATACCAATCCCGCCACATTGGGTTATTTCCCCTTCCAAACTAAGCTGTCGGCGGCTTGGTTTCAGTCGGTGATTGCCCGCACGGCTGGCTTCAACTCTGTTGACATCAACGCAATGCATGATGCGTCGTTGTTTCTGATGATTGCCCTAATGTTTATTGGGGCCAGCCCTGGCAGCACTGGCGGCGGCGTCAAAACCACCACAATTAGCCTGCTATTCGTCTGCACTCGTACCGTTTTGCGGGGCTACGACGAGGTCCTGATCTATCGCCGTGAGATTCCCCCCATGCGGATTCTCAAAGCCATTAGCGTGGTCGTGGGCTCAGGGCTCACAGTGGTCGGTGTCACCATCGCGCTGGCCTTGTTTAATCCTGGATTCAACTTCTTAAGACTGCTGTTTGAAGCCGTTTCGGCCTTTGCCACGGTGGGGCTCTCGACCGGCATCACGGCCCAGCTATCTACGCCCTCACAGCTGGTGATCATTGCCACGATGTATGTGGGTCGAGTCGGGGTGCTGCTCTTTATGGGGGCGCTCGTGGGTGACCACAGCCCCAGCATGGTGAAGTATCCCGAAGAGGATTTGTTGGTCGGCTAATGCCGGTGCCGAGCGCAGTTCGAGAAACGTCTAGCAGGGCAGTATCTTGACCGAACGGCGGTTGACAATACCTGGTGATCGCTCTCTAGCCTTTTGAAGGCAGCAGGCTGCGGCTGCGGCCCGTGGGCTCGAACGTTAGGGATCAAAGCGCACCTAGGAGCGCTCAACCCAGCAGCCAGGGCT
>CALCPB010000845.1 GCA_937897665.1 uncultured Halomicronema sp.
GGCAAAACTCGCGATAGGGCATTAGCCTTTTCTCATCGGCAAGGTAGATATCATTGCCAATACTGGGTTGCAGTAAATAATAAACCCCGTATCCCTGCCGAAAACATCGGCTAAGCATAGTCACTTGATTAATGAGTTCTGTGTCATCTTTTGGGCTGAGTTTAAGATAAGTTAGGTCTAACCTGACTTTGTCTAAGTAATAAAATAAGCGAGCCGTGATATAGCATGACGATATTAGGTAGCAGCCATGATTGTTAAACCACTTGGAAGTTTGCTCAGAAACTTCTTCCGCGTTGTCAACGTAAAGGAACGCTTCATGTTTCCCGTCTGATTCAGAGACACTGGCTAAGATCTCAGATGACCGAAAGTAGTTTTCAACTAAAGACAGCCTTAGAGGATTTAGATAAGTTGAAATAACGCTTTCATAGTCTCTCTTTTCTTTTAATTTCGCTTCACGATAAGAATTCAAGCTGTAAGTTACAAGCACCACCAAAACTGAAGTGACGGCTGAGATGATTGCAGTTAGCATTTCTTGCACTTGATGTTGCTCCACTCCTAACTACAGTGATACCAGCAATGCTTTGGCTACCCTGGCAGCCTAAAAAATTATTAGAAAGAAACTTTCCATCAAACTGACGAGGCAACAACCTCATTGCAACATTGCAATGAGGTTGTTGCAAATGGGTCCGACTCAATTGCAGCAAACGATTAGGCGGAGCGCCGTCTCCCTTTCGATGCAGCCTCTCTTGACTGAGAGATCGCTACAAAGTTGAAGACGAGCGGGTATGCAGGCGCAAAGTCGAGCTATTCACGATCTCCTATCTGCCCCTCAGTCCCTCTGCCCATGAACCTGAATGCTGGTTGACCCAGAAGTTTCCGCTCTCATCAGTTGGGTGAGTTGCCGCATGCCTGAATGCACCCGCAGCGAACATCCTCGGCAAATCGACGCTATCCGAGACAAGAGCTTGGTATTTTCCCAACCTGAAAATTTTTTCAGCATAGATTCAGGTAGCGAACGGTACGGCTTGCGATTCTCAGAACATGTCAACCGTTCAAACACACCTGAACCATGCAATCAGTCTCATATCCCCCTAGGGTCGTTGTCGTCGGTGCTGGCTTTGGCGGTATGCAAGCGGCTCAGTCTCTCGCCCAGAGTGGGGCTGAAATCCTGCTCATCGATCGCCATAACTACAACACGTTTGTGCCGCTGCTATATCAGGTCGCGGCTGCCCAAATTGCGCCCGAGAGCATCGCTTATCCGCTCCGGACGGTGTTGCGTCGAGCACCGCGCACTCGGTTTTTAATGGCGACTGTCCAGAGCATCGATTTTGCCCATCAAGTAGTCGAAACTGATGATCAAGTCATTCCCTATGACTACCTAGTGCTGGCCACCGGTAGCCAGACCCAGTTTTTAGGGGTCCCCGGCGCGGTGGAGCACGCCTTTCCATTGCGGACGCTAGCCCAGGCGACGGCACTACGCAACCACCTTCTGCAGCAGTTTGAGCAAGCCACTCGCGAGCCAGACCCACAGCGGCGGCAGCAGTTGCTGACCTTCGTGATTGTGGGCGGCGGCCCCACCGGTGTCGAGATGGCGGGCACTCTAGTGGAATTGAAACGTGCAGTTCGTCGCGACTATCCCGGCCTGAACTGGCAGGAGATGCAGATCATTCTGGTGCAGTCGGGGGATAATCTCCTGGCGAATTTGCCTGATCGCTTGGGTCGCTACACCACTCGCAAACTGCGTCAGCTGGGCGTTAAGATCCATTTTCAAACGCGGGTCAGCCGGGTAACTGAGCAGACCGTTGAATTTCAAGATGGCTCAGTCCTGCCTGCCGAAACGGTCGTCTGGGCAGCCGGACTCGAAGCCGCTATGCCAGCCGCAACGGCGAGCCTAGCGACTGCACGCAAAGGCAAGCTGCGGGTACGGCCGACGCTGCAACTAATTGACCATGAAAACGTGTATGCGATCGGCGATTTGGCCCAGGCCGAGCAGAACGGAAAGCCCCTGACGGGAGTCGCACCCGAAGCGTTGCAGCAGGGGGTAGCGGTGGCGCGCAATATTCGCCGCCAACTGCAGGGCAAAGCACCGACAGCCTTTAGCTATCTAAATAAAGGCCGCCTCGCCATCATTGGGGGCTATGCCGGAGTCGGCAAAGTTGGTCCCGTTTTGTTGACCGGATTTTTGCCCTGGCTGATGTGGCTTAGCGTGCATCTGGTGTATTTGCCGGGAGTGTGGAATCGCCTGGCGGTGCTGCTGAACTGGCTACATGGTTACAGCCGAGGCGATCGCGCTATTCGCGTCATTTTGTCTGCGCCAGGAATGGCTAAACCCACGTCTGCCGGGGCTCAGGGCGATCGCCCTTTGCTACTGACCAAATCAACTAGCCATTTCTAGAGCCCGCTGATATTGACGCCAATCAGCTCAATGTTTTCTGACTTGCCTGCCTGAGTAGTTTTTCATCTCTGATCTCAGCGGTCACTCAGTTTGTTCATTCACCTTCATAAATTAGGAGACAATCCCCATGATTCTGCAAAAGTACATTCCTCTACTGGCTCGCACAGCGATCGCAGTCATCTTTCTGCATAGCGGTATTGGCAAAATTTCCAACTTCGCAGGTACGCAGCAGCAAATCGCCGCCGCTGGACTACCGTTAGCGCCCCTTGTTACCGTATCGACGATTGT
>CALCPB010000846.1 GCA_937897665.1 uncultured Halomicronema sp.
AGAAAATTGACCGCTTGGCTCCAGGTATCCAGCGTAAGCCCCACGGCCTGATCCAGGGTGACAATGCTGTCCAAAAATTGAATGCGGGCCGTGAGTTCACTGTTCTCGGCGTCCACTAGGTTTTCTTCCTGATTAGTGATTTGAAAGACGTTTTGAATGCGGCCCCGACGAAACAGTTCTTGGGTGACTTCGAGCTGCAGACGAGCGTTTTCCGTAGCGCGTTGCGCAGCCTCTACTCGGGCCAGATTGGCGTTGACGGTGTTGAGCTGATTGGTAATTTCGTTGCGGATACTGGTGCGCTCTTGGGCGAGGCGATTTTCCTGCTGCAGAATCTCGACTTGACTCTGCACAAGCGCGGTTTCTAACTCCGGGTCGTCAAAGGTGCGACGGGCCACCACCCCCAACGTCGTTTCAGAAAAATCTCCGAGGTTGGCGTTGCCTTCTAGATTTAGCTGCCATTGCAAGCCGTCGGCGGCCAAGCGCTGGTTGAGCTGAGCCACTTCTTGATCGAGCTCAATCTGCCGGTAGTCGGGGCGAGTTTGATAGGCGATCACCACGAGCGTTTCTAGGTCATAGCCTTCGATTCGGGCCACTGCCGAGGCGAATAAATCAGTAATGGTCGCGGCAGCAGCGACAAATACGAGATCTCGCTCGGTGCCAATTTGGTCTAGCAAATCGGTGTTGGCTTGCTCTCGCTGAGTTTGGGCCAGCAGTAAGTCGCGTTCGGCATCGGCGACTGACCGGCGCGAGTCCACCAGGTCAAATTCCGCCCGGCGACCGGCTTCGACTAACGCCGTTAAAATCCGTAAGCGCTCTTGCCGTCGTTCTAGCGCCTGGGCCTGAATACGGACGGACTCTTGGGTTTCGATCAGCGTGGTGTATTGGTTCACCGTAGTGCTCACGGTGTCAATCAGAGTTTGCTCTAGCGCTAAAAAGTTCTGTGACTCGCGCAGCCGGGCAATGTCTACCGGCGCTTCATTGACGGCAGTGCCGGCACCGCGCAAGAGTGGCTGAGTCAAGCGCAGGCCAATAGGGGTGTCACCCAAGGCATCTAAGGTGAGGCCAAGTTCGGTACCCTGACGGGTCGTGAGGGTGCCTGCGACCCCGGCGCTCTGGGTCAAGGTGGTGCGATCGCCCAATTCCGTTGTTGTACCGCCAATGCTACCGGGTAAATTGCCGCCGCCGCGCAACCCGGCGTCAAAGCTCTGGCTGACGCCAATGCCCACCGCTGGCGTGAAACGCGGATCGAGCGCAGCCTCTGCTTCCTGCGGCTGTTGCTGCTCAATCAGGCGCTGCAGTTGGCGATCGCGCAGATCTTCCTGCAGCAGCTCATCGGTAGAACTGGCCGCATCTCGGGAGGGAACAGCGGCGGGAGCAGGCGTAGTCTGGGTGGAAGGGGCGCCTTCACCGGGGAGTGGACTGAAGACTGGGGCCGTTTCACTGGCGATCACGGGGCTCAATGACAAGAGATCTGGGAGCAGAACTGAGGCGAAGGGCAGTGCTAAGCAAGCAAATCCCACCCAAGGGCGGTGGCGAACAGGGGACAAAACCGGCGACATTGGGCTCATTCTCCTCGCAGTGCCTGCACGACATCAATCTGAGTAATGCGCAGCGCGGGGAAAAAGCTGGCCCCCACGCCGACGACAAACGCCGCCCCCATCGAAATCGCCGCATCTTGCACGCGAAAACTGTAAGGAGCTTCGAACACTTGGGTGGTGGCGACTTTGGTCAGGCCGTGGATGGTGACGATCGCAGCGGTGCCGCCAATCAGACTCAACAGTGCCGCCTCCGCGATAAACTGCATCATCACTTCCCAATCGGTGGCGCCAATGGCGCGCCGCAGGCCAATTTCGCGGGTGCGTTCCATCACGGCGGCGATCGTGATGTTGGCAATGCCGACGCCGCCAATCACCAGCGAGAGTAGCCCCACACCTTGCAAAATCCGGGTGCTGGTGCGCTGTTGCTGCTCCTGCTGGTACAGATCTTCCGCGTTGCCCCAAACCCGCACCTGAAAACCGGGATATCGCTGACTCAAAAAGGCTTCAATACCAGCCTCCACCGCTTCGTAATTTTCTAGTTCTTCAATAGCGATTTGCGGTCGCCCCCAATCCCACCCGCCACTGATGGCGCTGGCATAGTTTTCGGTCAGCCAAACTTCCCCAGTGGGGTCGCGATCGGCATTATTTTGTTTGGTCTCCATCACACCAATCACAGTCATTCGAGTCGTGCCCAAAAAGATGCCCTGGTTCAGGGGGGAGGTGCCTTGAAAGAGCTGATCGGCGAGGACAGTGTTCACGATCGCGACCGGATAATACTGATCGAAATCGCTCTGTTGAAAAAAGCGCCCCGCGACGATAGTGCGACCGGTGGTTTCTTGAAAATTGAGAGACACCCCCTGCACGTCGACTTGATCCGCCACTTGGCCCTGAAACTGAATTTGGCTCATCCACCCCACTCGAGTTTCGTGGCTGATGCCCGCAATGCCATCCACGGCTTGCCGCAGCGCCGCAAAATCCGCTTCCCCAAGGTCAGGTGGCGGTGTTCCCCAGTCAGAGGGATTAAACATCCAAAAGCCCAGATAGGGGTTGTCACGCTGCGCCAGTTGATTTTGCAGTTGGGCTGTGGTGATGGCGTCAATGTTTAGCGTGGCATTGACTGCCGCCACGCCCATAAAAATGCCCAGGGCAGTGAGGCCTGATCGCGCCCAGTTGCCGCCCAGATCGCGAATAGTGGTTAAGAGCAAATCAGTCAGGGATAGTCCCATGGTCAATTGTCTCCTGGTGTCTGACCTGGATTAGGGGTCTCTGGCCCGCCCGCTGCCGCCTCGGGAGTGGCCAACAGCTGACCCGGCGATAGTTCGGCGTCGGGGGGCACTGCGATGACGATTTCATCTCCGGCCTGCAGGCCGGAGAGAATTTCTACTGACTCTAAGGTTGCTAGCCCAATTGTTACCTCCCGCTGGCGGGCACGATTGTCGGCATCTTTTACCCAAACGTAGGGGGTGTCAGCATCGCGCTGGATGGCGGTGACCGGCACGACCAGCGCCTGAGATCGCTGGTTCAACACAATATCGACGCTGACGGCACTGCCCGGAATCAACGCCCCACTCGGGGCATTCAGGCGCACCTCCGCTTCGACTGTGGCTTGCTCAGCATTGTCTTGAACAGAAGTGGCTTGGGGCGAAACGCGGACAATTTGCCCCGCAAAGATGTCGGACTCAGGGCCGATCACGCTCACCCGCACCGGCATGCCAATACCGACCTGCGCCGCATTCAACGTGGCGAGCTGCAGCCGAATGGTTTCTTGCGTGGGGGCACCGATACTGAGCAGCAGCCCTTCGCGCTCGACCCCATCACCAGGCTTGACCTCGACCTTGAGCACGATCGCGTCCATCGGCGCCACAATCTGGTTGTCTTCTAGCTGCAGGCGAATGCTTTCTGTCGTGACCTGATCTTGCTGCACCTGCAGGTCAGCTTTAGTTAGATCTACCTCCGCGTCACGGACAGCGGACTGGGCATCTTCAAAGGCGCGTTTGTCAGTGCGGAAATCATCTTCAGAAATGAACCCCTGGGCCAGCAGGTCTTCCGAATCTTGCAGACGGCTGGCGGCGTCGGCCAAGCGCGATTGCCGCTCCGCCAAAATTTCTTGCTGGCGCTGGTAGGTCAGCTGATTGATTCGATTTTGCACGATTTGGTCGGCCAGTCGTTGCTGTAGAGCGCGATCGCGTAATTCCAACAGCACCTGCCCCTGACTCACCCGTTCTCGTTCTTCGACCAAAACGGCCTGCACGGTGACATCGCTAGGCGCTTTGAAGGTTTGCTGCCCGCTCAGCTCCACCACGCCTGATTCGGTAAAGGTGTCTTCTAGATCGGCTCGTCCGACAGGGGCCAGGGCAACGGCCAGCGGTGCGG
>CALCPB010000847.1 GCA_937897665.1 uncultured Halomicronema sp.
AAGTAGAAAGCATTTTCAGACAATCAGTAGCAAGGTCTAATCAAACCTTAAAACCCGCCTGCATAATAATTGTGCCTACCTACTTCACTGTGCATGTTCGCTCAGATAACGATCTAAAAACTTATACGCTCTTTCACGCATCTCCTCAGAAAAGCTATGCTTCCCAGGATAGATTTGCCACTCTAATTCGCCGGTTACGAATGCCGATTTTGCATACTCACAAATATCCTCAATGTCTTGACTCCATTTATCGGTATCGGTGCCCAGTATGAGAAAGTGAGATGGTTCGACTAACCGCACAATGTCTTCAATGTCACACCATTCTAAATTCTTCGAACAAAAACGGGTGCAAACAATGCGGTTCTACCGCCATAAGAATGACCAATGAAGCCAATTCTGGTTGTATCTACCTGCGACAAACTCTGAAGTAAATCGATCCCGGCACTAATATCGAACAACACTTTACCCAGAAGGGTTTGCCCTCGCATTAATCGGTTGTGGAGTTGGTGAGCATGATATTGCACTGGATTGACGGCTCCGGCTCTTTCTTCAAAGCAAATGGCATCGGGAGCCAGAGTGACATAGCCTCGTTCTGCTAGTTCTTTGGCGTAAGCTTGATCCGGTGAACCTGCCAGCCCGACAACTTCGCTTTTACCCAGTGACCAGTTTGCTGCATGTTGATGAAAGCAATAAATGGCAGGGAGCGCTGCACTGATGTTTTTAGGATGACAGAGAAATGCGGAAATTGTTTCTCCGGCCTCAGATGAATAGCCAATTTTTTGGCGAACGCACGCCCCACAGTCTACTTCCTCAAACACCTGGAAGTTCAATTCACTTTTGGTGGGCATCTCGCCTAGTAAGGAAAAGAAATGGGGGCTATCCATGGTAGTTGTAATGCTGAGTCTGAGATCACTCCGAATGCTAACAAATTGCCTTTGAATTGCTGGCACAATCCGAAATGAAGACAATGTCCACAACCACCGGACCAAAACGAGCAATTTTCCATTTCAAACCGTCTAGCTTCGCGACTCCGGTGCATGGCGTTGTTATTCGCAGTTTTCCGAACTAGGGAGCCCGCAAAATCTTTTCCATCTTGCGACCTTTCGCTAACTCGTCCACCAACTTGTCCAGGTATCTAACCTGTTGGGTCAACGGTGTCTCGATTTCTTCGACTCGATAGCCACAAATTGAGCCGGTGATCAGACTCGCATTTGGGTTGACCGTGGCCTCAGCAAAGAACTGTTCAAACGTAGCGTTATTTTCAATCAGGCGCTGCAAATCATGTGCCTTGAAACCAGTCAGCCATGAAATGACTTGATGTAGTTCTTCTATGGTTCGCCCCTTCTTCTCAACCTTGGCAACATAGTGCGGGTAAACAGAGGAGAACGTCATATTCGCGATACGTTCGTCGTGATCTTTGGTGGTCTTCATTTTGGGGTTCTGGATCGTTTACGCATCGGTCAACGTATTGCTACGGGATTTCAGCCCGGATAACTCACTAGATTGACCCTGCCTCGTGTATCGACCAAAATAGTATACATGAACTAATTGCTCGCAGCTGGGTTTCGTCTCTCAATTACACCCTAATGAATGTGCACCTTATTTATGACAACCCATCGGATTCAGCATTTATCCTTTCAACTCAACCGAGTCGCTGGGCATCATTAAGCCTGCCTCTGAACAGCGCACTTGAAAGATATTCCCTTCCAGATCCCAGCCGTCGCAGACGATATCGCCATGATACGTCCACTCCTGCGTAACATCGTTAAAGTGACCGCCCCATTGGTGAACGCGGGCTCTTAAGTCAGCCAGGTGCTCGTGGATGATTAAGACCGGCGTAATGGGAGTGGCTGCTCGGGCGTGGGGAGGACAGGTGACGTGTACTGAATTGGCAATGTCTGCCGGGGCCTGTAGCAACACTAACTCACACTCATCGGCCATCAAAGCTGCAGACTCATCGTCTGATTCGCGAACGCGAAACCCCAAGACGTTGACGTAAAAGTCAATCATCGGCGGCAGCGCGATCGCATAAATCACTAATCCAAATTGCATGATGTCCTCGTTGCTGGTCATCGATCAATTGAGATCTGGTGCCAGTTCATCATCGATATTTTATTATGCTATTGTCAAGAAAAATTCTCAATAAGGCCGAGATCATTAGGCTGAGGCCATGGATGCTCTTTAGGCACCGTACTGGGCATTGCAATGAACTATCTGCCCGCGATCGCAGCCTCTAATGCCGAGCGAGGTAATGAATGTTGAGCCAATAACATTGGGCAAGGCCCCCTACCTGCCTTTGTCAGAACCGGTGTCAATTTAGCGATCGCGGCACCGAGCGAAAATTGAACCATCCGATCTGTTAGTGAAGTTCCGATTGTTGTCTAGGTACCGGCGATCTCGTTCATCAAAACAGGTCAGCCTAAATCGCTGTTATTCCTCACTGAATGCATTTTCTCTAGAGTCCACAAGCTACCGATGAGGCCAATGTCATGTCAGAGTTGATTTTGATTCGTCACGGTCAGAGCCTTTGGAATGCAGTGAATAAATTTACCGGTTGGGTCGATGTGCCCTTAAATGAACGCGGTCGAGCCGAAGCGACCATCGCTTCTTGCAAACTGAGAGAGCGTCGTGTCAATGTCTGTTTCACCAGCAAGCTCATGCGAGCCATGGAGACCGCCGTGATCTGCATGACCGAATGTGATGAAATCTGTGGGGGGCGAGTGCCCATCATTAAGCATGACGACGATGACCCTGACTGGCACGGCTGGGATCATTACCAGGGGAATCCAGCGGATGAATTGCCGATTTTCACCTCAGCCGCCCTCGACGAACGCTTTTATGGCGATTTGCAAGGTCTCAACAAAGCCGAAACGGCCGAAAAGTTTGGGGAAGCCCAAGTGATGGAATGGCGGCGATCGTATTCCACTCGCCCGCCGGGCGGCGAAAGTCTAGCAGATACGCAAGCGCGAGTCTTGCCCTTCTTTCAAGGACGAATCATGGCGCACATTAAGCAGGGCGATATCGTGCTGGTTTCGGCCCATGGCTATTCGCTTCGGGCAATCATCATGGAGCTAGACAACCTCGAACCGGAGAAGG
>CALCPB010000848.1 GCA_937897665.1 uncultured Halomicronema sp.
TCGCGGCGGGGCTGCAGCCCGTAATTACCGAATCGGGTTGCTTAAAAGCCATGTCGCAATCGCCACCGAGGAACCCCGAGAAATGCCTGTACTGACTAGCGTTTACCCAGTTTCTCTGAGGTCAGACAAATATACTGAATTCCACAAATCAGTAGCGCCCCAAGATGTTTCCTGGGAACACTCAGAACACGCAGCCGCCAGGCCAAACAGACATGTGGCAATCAGCCATCAACTACCTTCGCAGCCTAAGAACTTATGCCGATTTGAGTCCTGACGCGGGCATTCGCCATCAAGTTAATGGGCGACTACGCAGCCGTCAGTCTTTATCGTTAGAAGACTGGTCGCAACTTTTTGCTGAAACCATTACCGGAGACCGGGCGCAACTGCTACTAAGCTTCCTTTACACAAAACTGCCGGACTATTCCGGACTCAAGGTCGGTCGGCTGCGGCCCAGCGATCGCCTGATCGAAGATTTGCAGTTGCCTCTGGTTTGCTGGTTTGATTGGCCCAACCAGCTTTGCGCCGATTTTTACGATGTGTTTCAGGTTGATATCAGCGAAGAATTTGACGAATCTTTACTCGAAACCCTAGAAGATTTAGTGGGATTTTTGCATCAGCGGCTGCGCTCTAGCGATTCCGTCACCTCTGGCTAGCCGCGATTGCCTGGGCGAATGCTTGCGATCGCGACCGTGAACGCTAAAGTAGTTACACACTCGTTCACTGCACTTTGCTGCTCGTCATGCCCAGAACTCAGCGCAACGATAACTTCATCGATAAGACTTTTACGGTCATGGCTGACATGATCCTCAAGATGATGCCCACGAACCAAAGCGCCAAAGAGGCCTTTGCGTATTACCGTGACGGCATGTCGGCCCAGGCCGATGGCGAGTATGCCGAAGCCATGGAAAACTACGAAGAGGCTCTGCAGCTCGAAGAAAATCCCTATGATAAGAGCTTCATTCTTTACAACATGGGGTTGATTAACGCGAGCAATGGCGAGCATGCCACCGCCCTCGAGCGCTATGAAGAGGCCCTGGCGCTGAACCCACGCCTGTGTCAGGCCCTCAACAACATGGCCGTGATTTATCATTACAAGGGTGAGCAGGCCGAAGCGGCAGGCAATGTGCAAGACGCCAGCGAGCTGTTTGACCAAGCCGCGACTTATTGGATGGAAGCGATTCGGATTGCGCCCAACAATTACATTGAGGCCCAAAACTGGCTGAAAAATACGGGTCGCATGAAGGCCGATATCTTCTTCTAACCGGTCGCTTTGCTTAGGCGAACTGTCTTGCAAATCTTCAATCGCCGGTTGCATCAGTTCGCCGCCGCTTCTTTTGCTTCTTAACTCGCATCAACCTTCACCATGATTGATCTCGAACAAGTTCAAAAAGTCGCTCATTTGGCTCGCCTAGAGCTAGAAACCAGCGAAGAAGAACAGTTCACCACTCAGCTCAACAGCATTTTGGACTACGTTGAGCAGTTGAATGAGCTGGATACGACCGATGTGGCGCCGACCACTCGCGCGATCGAAGTCAGCAACATCAATCGACCTGATCAGCTAGAAACCTTTGGCGATCGCGAAAGCCTGCTCAGCAACGTGCCCGATCGCGAAGACGACTTCATCAAAGTCCCCAAAATCATGGCCGACGCTGACTCATAGCACCGCCCGGACTTTGGCAACTTGATGCGGCGCTTGAATTGCTTCGAACCGGTGAATCGCACTCATCAGATGCACCTGAGCCTGCTCGGGGTCACCCTTCTGTTGATATGCCAAACCCAGTTGATAGTGGGCTTCCGCCAAGTCCCCCTGTGCCCCCAACTCTTCCAGCAGCACGAGGGCATCTTCAATGGCGTGAATGGCGACGGCCAATTCTCCTTGCTGTCGCCGCAGTTTACCTCGACCCACGAGTGCTTTGGCTTTGACCTGCACGTAATGGCTTTCTTCGGGAAAGGCGAGCGCCCGGTGAGAAAGCTCAGCGGCGCGCTCGACATCGCCCAGGGTGGTATAGGTCTGCGCTAATAGCTGAATGAAAAAGGCAAACCGTCCCGTATATTCGGGGCGGGTAGTATCGGCGATCGCGCCATAGGCCTGCTCAGCCAACGGAGTTGCCAGCGCTAAGGGCGATTCACCTAAATCGACTTGGGCATCGTGCAGGCTATGGGAGGCGACGAGGGCAAGGCAGAGGGCCGCTTTGTCGGCCCAGCTTTGATGAGGGGTGTCTTTGGCCGCGGTGACCACGGCTCGAAAGTAGCCGGCAGCATCGGCCAGTTCCCACAAATCGAGGTGGTAGAGGCCAAGACTGAGTAGGGCGTCCACTTCCAACATGCGCCAGCAGTAGATTTCGTGGTCATCGGCAGTGGTGGCAGAGGCGGCGTCTAGCCCTTGGCGGGCGATCGCCTGGGCCTGCTTCTGCATCGAAATCGCAGCGTGAATTTTACCCGAGATCCAATACACGTCAGCCAGAATGTTGCGCAACTCGCTGGCCCGCTGATCTTGCGGCAGGTGCGGCAGCAGGGTGGAGATCGCCGTCATCGCGGGTTGCAGCAACCCCATGCGATAGAGGGTACTGCCCAGCGTCAAATGTTGACCCCACTGGTTATGGCGACTGTTGAGCAACACCTCGGCAGCCCCGCCATAGTCAGCGATCGCCAAGGCGTGGTAATAAGCTTCACAGGCTTGAGTCGCCTCCGCGATCGTATGAATAGTAGTGACATGCTGGGTCCAAAACTGCCGCGCTTGAGTGTGGGTTTGGGTTGCTTCGCCGCTCTGACGCAGCCGCTCTGACGCCTCTGCCTGCACAACGGGATGTAGCCAATAATGGCCCTTATGACTCTCTACGAGAGAACGATTGCGCAGTGAGGTAATCACCTGCCGGTGGTGCGCTGGGTCAATGTCCCACATCAGGGCCAGCAGTCCCTCTATGGGTACGCGGGGCACATCTTGATAGCGATAGGCTCCCAGACGGCAAAACAGCCGATAGGCATCGGCGTCTAACCCCTCCAGTCGATTGGCCTGACTGGTGACAAGATTTTTCAGGTCAAGCGCCGTCAGCGGGTCAGCGCCGATCGCTTGCCAGTAGGCATCACCATCACCGTCAAAATCACCGCTGATCGCCCCGGTGAGAATGTTCATCGCCTTGGCATTGCCCCCATAGGCGCGGTGCATCGCTGCCAACGTCTCGGGTGAGAGGGCGATCGTCCGAGATTCAAAAAACTGCTGCCACGTCTCTGGGCTGAGCCCTGGTAAGCGGTAATGGGTGACGGTAACGCCTGGTTCGCAGAGGCGATCGCGGCGCGTAAGCAGCGTCACGGTTTGCCCCTTGGGGTCACATAACACCCGCTTCAAGTCGCCATAGCGAGAATGCTGCGGCCATATTCGTCCTTGGGCAGTATAGGCCGGTTCGAGGTTGTCGATCACAATGCCGTCCCGCACCTCTCGCAACCGTCGCCGCAGCCGATCAAGCGTGACGCCAAAGTCTTGGCCCGGCTCAATCTGAAAGTCTTGCCGCAGCCATTCTTCCACCACCTGCTCAACGGGGGTGATGTTAGCGGTTTCCTTGGCCATCAGCAGTTCTAGTACCACATCCCAGGGCTGACATTCCAAAAACTGCTGGGCCAGGGTAGTTTTGCCAATGCCGCCTTCTCCCTGCAGCACGATCGCCCGATGCCCTTGGGCGATCAGTTGCGTCAGATCGGCGATCGCGGCTTCTCGTCCAACAAAATGAGCCGCTTCAGCGACGGGCGGCGGCAGGGTGGGTGGCAGCGCTTCCTTGGCCTGTTTTAATGAACGCTCTAATACGGTTAGGCTATTGCTTTTGGTGACCCGCTCATCGAGCGATTGGGAAAGGGCCTGCCAGATTTGCGACGCCACATCCTTGACATGGCCTTCGGTATAGCGCAGCCGTCGGGCGATTTCACTATAGGTTTGTCGTCGCCAGACCGCCTGCAAGATTTTGCGCTGTAAATCGTTGAGATGTTTGCCGGTAGCGCGGAAAACGAGGGAATCTGCGAGTTCGAGAACGGCTTCTGCACTCATCGCTTGAGTTCCTGAGCTTAGGTCTAATTTAGCCGATGGGAAGGAGGACACGGTTTTGGTGTGGGAGTAGGCGGGCTGGGGGGGAGGGGCTTGGAGGGTAGAGGGTGGGGGGTGGAGAGTAGTGAGTAGAGGGGTAGGGCTGGAGAGTAAGAGGTTGGGAACTGGGGATGCGATCGCTGACTCAACCTTAGAGTCTTCCCTCAAAGCGATCATCTTTTGCGGCGGTGGGGGCAGTGAGGCTCATTGATAGAGACCAATCCTGTACAACCTGTACAAGGTCAACAAGTCTCGTCTAGCCCTCTTTAAAAACTTTTGGCCGACTGCTCCATTCCAGTTCTCTAGTCCGTTGGCTCCCCAGCACCCTTGGCCCCTAGCTCTACCGAAGAGGATGGACAGGCTCACAATGGAGAACCGTATGACACCTCCTTCAGTGAGAATAGCGACGATTTCTGATGAACGCGTGCCTATCGACACATGGCTGACGTTTTCCGACTTTTGTCGATATCGGCCTGCGGGCCTTTGCCGACCTCTACCGACTGACGTCGAATCGAGGGCTGGCTAGGGTTGGGGAGACTTGAGGTAAGGACTGCACCCATGACGACTGCCATCGTGTCAACGACAACTACGACTGATCTTGCCGGAGAACTCGTAACCCACCCTAACGGGTTGCAAATTCTGCAACGGATTCGACAGCTGAGAAAGCGCTATGTCACTGAGGCGGTGCTGCGCGATCGCTTAGAAGAACTGCCCCAGCAGCTTAACTGCCCGACTTTACGACCGTGGGGGGCGATCGCCTGGCGCGAGGTGACGGCTGACCAACTGGTAGGCATTGACCCAGAAACATTCTGCGCCACGCTGCTCGGCACCATCAATACAGAAGCGCCCATTCGCGGCTACACCCAAAGCAGTCGGCAATATTTGGCGGCCTGCTACCCGGCAATGGCACGCTTTGTCGGCGGCGAGGTAGATGATGCAGGCCAGCTGACCACTATCGGCCTGTGGGAGCGCGAAGAAAAACGCCACACGCCAGCGCTGGCCAAAATGTACCGCAGCTTGAGCGGTCAACATCCCGACATCGTGCCCCACTCGGCTCGTCCCTATCAGCCCGCCGCTGACCCCCACGAAAATCTCTATCGTCACGGTCTGCACCGGGTGGCGACTGAATATGGGGCGGCCTGTCTCTATCTGTGGATGATGGCCCATTCCACCGGGGCGCTGCAGGCAGTGCTAGGAGAACTGCTCATTGACGAAATCAATCACATGACCAAGTTCTGGGGCTTTGGCATGTGGGCCTATCCCGACTCTTCGCTGCTCAAAATTGGGCAAACCCTTAGCCACGCCCTAGTGGCAAAAACCCGCGATCGCACGACCCAAGGCAGTCTGCTGCATACCCTACGGCGCATGATGCACGAGTTGGCCTGGGAGCGCTGGTCAACCACTCAGCGCCTGACCTTTTTGTACACCCTCGACCAGGTGATCAAACCCATTTGTCAGTGGCATCAGAGTCTGACACCCGATTATTTAACGACGTTGTTAGGTCAGCGCCCCCTGGCCGGGAACGATACAAACGCTTAACTCCCCCTTCTAAATTCTGAAAAACTAGCTGTTTTGCACTCAATAGGAACTCATTATGTTGAAAACATTACCCCTGGACCTGGACCGCGATCGCCTACCCCAGCATGTCGCCTTCATTATGGATGGCAATGGCCGCTGGGCTCAGCAGCGGGGTCTGCCGCGCATCGCCGGGCATCGTCAGGGGGCACGGGTGCTCAAAGATTTGGTGCGCTGCTGTCGCGATTGGGGCATTCCGGCGCTGACGGTATATGCCTTTTCGACCGAAAATTGGCAGCGCCCCCTCAAAGAGGTGGAGTTTTTGATGCGCTTGTTTGAGCGGCTCTTGCGTAAAGAACTGGCCGAGATGCATCAAGAGGGGGTGCGGTTGCGCTTTTTGGGCGACCTGTCGGAACTGCCCGAAACCCTGCAGGCAGAAATGCATCGAGCCTGTGCCACCACGGCTCACAATCGCGGCGTCACCTTTAATGTCGCAGTGAACTATGGCAGCCGGTTAGAAATCACTCGCACCTGTCAGTCGCTGGCGCAACAGGTGCAGCGCGGTCTGCTGCAGCCCGAAGACATTGACGAAGCGGCGATTAGCCAGCAGCTTTATAGCGGCAACGGGCCAGACCCTGACTTGCTCATTCGCACTAGCGGCGAACAGCGGCTGAGCAACTATCTGCTTTGGCAAATGGCCTACACTGAACTGTATTTTACCGATCGCCTCTGGCCCGACTTTGACCGCGCCGCCCTGCACGAGGCATTGCTGAGTTTTCAACAGCGCGATCGCCGCTTTGGCAAGGTGCCTGCAGCCCTGACGGCTTGAGGGTGAGGGAGTTTGGAGTTTGGAATTCGGAGTTTTGCCTTTCCGCATTCGTACTTTCGAGACCGCCATGATCATGAGACGATCTTGAGGCTTTTGCCCAACCTTCGTGTGGACTGATGATGGCTCCGCTCATGACGCTGCTGACCGATTTCGGCTATCAAGATGGCTATGTCGGAGTGATGAAAGGGGTGATTGCGGGCATTTGCCCTGCTGCTCGCCTGATTGATTTGACCCATAGCGTTCCCCCTCAAAATATTGCCGCCGCCCGGTTTACCCTGTTGAATGCCTACCGCTATTTTCCCCCTGATACGGTGCATTTAGTCGTGGTTGATCCGGGTGTGGGCACGGCCCGACGAGCCGTCGCCCTGCAGATACCCCAAGGCTATTTGGTCGGGCCAGATAACGGTGTGCTCAGTGGGGTGGTCGATGCGGTGGGGGCGATCGCAGCGGTGGAGCTAACCGATCCTCACTATTGGCAAACGGCTGAGCCCAGCACCACCTTTCACGGGCGCGATATCTTTGCCCCCGTCGCCGCACATCTGGCCGCTGGGGTTTCTCTGGAAAAACTGGGCACGACGATTTCCCCGGCCTCGCTAACTCGGATTGCCATTCCTCAGCCGGATATCAGCGACACTCAGGTGATCGGGCACATTCAGCATGTTGACCACTTTGGCAATCTAGTCACGACAATTCCCGCCGCCGTGGCCCAGCGCCAAGATTGGGTTTTGCAGGTCGGTCAAGTCGAGATGCCCTTGGGTAAAACCTATGGCGATGTCGAAATCGGCCACGCGATCGCCCTCATCGGTAGCCACGGTTGGGTCGAAATTGCGATCAACAGCAGCAGCGCCCAAGCTCGGTTTCGCCTCGCGATTGGGGATGCGGTTTATCTCTTGGCTCCCAACGCGATCGCGAACTGATTCGGCTGATTCCCTCATTAGTCAAGCTCCTCAGATGCGGGGATGAGCGGATCTATTGACCCAGAATTTCACGAGCCTGCTGCAAGAGGGCTTCCGCCTCGTTATCGCGACCCTGCTCTTGATACAGCACAGCCAGGTTGTTCAGGCCTTTGGCCACATCGGGATGGCGATCGCCCAATTGCTCTCTAAGAATCTCTAGGGATTGCTGATACAGCGGTTCGGCTTCGCCATATCGGCCCTGAGCGCGATACAACACGGCCAAGTTGTTGAGGGCCGTAGCGACATCAGGATGGCGATCGCCCAATTGCTCTCTAAGAATCTCTAGGGATTGCTGATACAGCG
>CALCPB010000849.1 GCA_937897665.1 uncultured Halomicronema sp.
GCTAATCTGCCGACCGGCTACCGCCAACTGGGCCTGCCGACTAGCAGCCGTTGTTCGGTAGTAGCGGCCCGTAGCCAAGAGGAGCCGGTAGCGAGCCCTGACCCTGAAGCGCCATTGCCAGTCACCACTCAAGACTTCGAGGCCGCGCCACCGTCACCACCGCAGTCAGCTTTTATCGCCGCCATCACCCCTGAGCAATCGGCTCAAATCAAAGCGTTGGATGTACCCTTTGTCTTACCGACGGCGATTCCTGAGGGATTTTTGGTCGAACAGGTCAATGTCACTCAGGATGAACGGTTTGCCAGCTATCAGCTTTTGTATCGCGATGCGGGTGATCGCTGCTTTGTCATCGAACATACTTCTGGCGGCATCGGCGGCACTCCTGAAACCGAGAGTCGGGTGTCGGTCAATCCGCCGGCGATTAATGATGCTACCGACTATGGGCTCAATTACGGCAGCTATACAGCACCTGACCTCAGGGCTCAGTTTCCCGAGCCTAACCTGAGCAGCGACTGGCTACCGATCGCCACGGGGTTTTATCGCTTTGCGGGAGCCGCTTACATCAACAACGCGTTGGCGGTCACTGCACCTTGCGAAAATATTTCCGTAGACGAAGCGGTGACGGTGATTGAGTCTCTCGCGCTGATCAGCCCGGAGATTCAAGGCGACAGTGCACCGCCAGAATGAAGGGCGATCGCCTAGCGACACTATCCGTCCAAGCATCCACCAACGCTCGCGGTAAGCTCACTTATGCGGTTCAATTGCGGTGATTGTTGTCATAGCGAATGCGCGCACCGGCCCATTGCAGTTTGCTGCGCAGCGTGCGGTAGTAAGAATAGTGCTTGGCCAAGATAATAAACGCTGACCAACAGTGAGCCATGCGAATGTCTACCCGCTGCCCTGGTAGTACCGAGGTCGCCAGCACACCATCCATCCAAAGCTTAGTCGTGTGCTCAGGATCGGCCAGGGGCCAAACGCTTACGACACAGCCCGGCGGCAGCACAATCGGTCGACTCGACAGACTCAGGGGACAGATCGGCGTGACAATCAGCGCATCCATGCCAGGATGCACGATGGGGCCGTTCGCCGCCACGGTATAGCCGGTTGAGCCAGTTGGGGTGCTAACCAGCAGACCATCGCCCTGATACTGATCGACCACCTCGCCGTCAATTTCCATTTCTAAAATGGAGGTGATCATCCGATTCGGCGAGGCGGGCTTGACGCACATCTCGTTCAAGGCCAGATAGTCGTCACTAACGGGTTCTAAATTTGTGCGGTGGCCTTCAAATACCTGCCCGCGCAGCATCATCCGCCGCTGCACGGCAAAGCGATCGCTCAGCAGGCGCTCCCAGATATGTTCGAAATCCGTCTCTTCTGGCGACTCGGTGAGAAAGCCCAAATGCCCGCCAATATTGATCGCCAAGATGGGAATATTTTCTGGGGAAAGATGCCGTGCCGCCGCCAAAGCGGTGCCATCGCCCCCTAGTACGATGGCAAGATCAATCTTTTCCGCCGCCGAAGCAAGAAATACCGGATACGGGTTATCCTTAGGACCGCTTGGCCCGACAAGGGTTTTGCAGCCCAAACGCGCCAACTGCTCAGCACACAGTTCAGCGCGCGTTTGACTGAGCCGGTTGCCGGACTTGTAGGCAATGATGACCTGATTTAGCTGCACAGCCGAGCGATCGCTCCCAAAAACTTCTCCCTTATTCTACGGATGAAGTCTGGGTTGGCTCGCCTGATCTGGCCTACCACTTCAGCAGATTAAAGGCTTCCATATCAACGGTGTCGCGATTACGGTAGATCGCCAGAATAATCGCTAGGCCTACTGCTGACTCAGCCGCTGCGATCGAAATCACAAACACGGCAAAGGCTTGGCCAGTCGCGGTCGCCGGGTCAAGGTAGTTGGAAAACGCCATCAGATTGAGATTGACTGCGTTGAGCAGCAACTCAATCGACATCAACACACGAATCACGTTACGGCTGGTGACTAGGCCGTAAATGCCAATGCAAAACAGCGCTGCTGCTAATAGGAGGTAATACTCTAAAGGAATCATGTTTTAGAAGCGTAAATGTCCGTTACCTAGTGTGCATCACCTTGAGACTGAGCTTAATCCTCAGTGGTCTCGCCCGTCGCCGACACTAGTTCGCGCGGGCGCTCGGGTAGCGTCAACGCATCCGAAACCGCATCAGCCGGTGTTTCATCAGTAAGAATTTCTCGACGAGCCAGCACAATGTCACCAATCATGGCCATCAACAGTAAGATCGATGCGAGCTCAAACGGCAACAGAAAGTCGGTGAACAGGTGGATGCCAATCAGTACCGTTGCTTGATCGCCAGCCGGTACGGCAGACGAAATTTGCCAAGAGGTGCCAAAAACCACAGTGGCTAGCAAAGCGAACAAGCCCAGACAAACCCCGCCCGTGGCGAATAGGCGAATCCACCCCCGGCGAACGGGTGAAAAGGGTTGATTTTTGTTGACCAACATGATCCCAAACAGGATCAGGATATTAACGGCACCGACATAGATCAAAATCTGAGCCGCCGCGACAAACCCGGCATTGAGCAGCACATATAGACCGGCAATGCTGATGAAAACGCCCCCCAGCAAAAATGCTGAGTAAACAATGTTGGGTAGTAGGACGACTCCTAGAGCCGTGCCAATAACCATAATGGCTAACAAGCCAAACGATACTAGTTGAACTCCTTCAGCAAGTGTCACAGTGGTGACTCCATATCGACAGCATCTGAGGCATCAAAACAAAATAGGCAGAGAAAACTCGACTTAATCGGCAGCCTTTTCGGCTGCGGGCTGAGATTCCGCCAGAATTTCTTCGGGTAGTTTACCGGCTCGCCGAGACCCAGCAGGCAACTCGTGGGGATCGATCACGCCATCAGGGAGATAAGCGAACTCCCGCAGGGGCGTCACCATCGGATCTTGGGTCACCTTATAAGGCAACCGTCCCATGGCCACGTTGTCGTAATTTAATTCATGGCGATCGTAGGAAGCCATCTCATATTCTTCGGTCATTGAGAGGCAGTTAGTCGGGCAATATTCCACACAATTGCCACAAAAAATGCAGACGCCAAAAGCAATGCTGTAGTGATTCAGGGTCTTTTTCTTCGTGGCTTTGTCAAAGTCCCAATCCACAACCGGCAGATTAATAGGGCAAACCCGCACGCAAACCTCGCAAGAAATGCACTTATCGAACTCAAAGTGAATTCGCCCCCGATACCGCTCAGAGGGAATGACCTTTTCGTAGGGATACTGCACCGTCACCGGGCGACGACTCATGTGGTCAAAGGTCACAGCCAGCCCCTGACCGATGTATTTGGCGGCTTGTACGCTTTCTTTGGCGTAATCACCAACCTGCTTTAGAAAGTTCAGCATGGGTGTGTTTACTGTGGGTTACTACAAATAATCGCAAATCGTGAGCGGGAATCTATCCCCCAAAGGCCACAGGGAAGGTGATTTTCAGCGCCGCTGTTAACAGCAGATTAACGAGCGACACGGGTAGCAGAAATTTCCAACCCAAATCAAGTAATTGGTCAATGCGCACCCGAGGCACCGTCCAGCGCAACAAAACAGCCAAAAAGACCAGCAAATAAGCCTTAATCACCGTCATCATGATGCCGATCGCGGCGGTAATCACCTGCAGCCAAGGTGTCGTTTCACTGACGTTAAGCAGGCTAGCCAACCAGCTCACCGAGACCGGAAACTCCCAACCGCCTAAATATAAAACGGAGAAGATCAGTGCCGACAGCACCAAGTTGACGTAAGAACCGACGTAAAACAGACCAAACTTCATGCCGGTGTATTCGGTTTGATAGCCAGCCACCAGCTCTTCCTCAGCCTCTGGCAAGTCAAACGGGAGGCGCTCACATTCGGCCAATGCCGCCACCCAAAAGATCAAAAAGCCCACCGGCTGACGCCAGACATTCCACCCGAGAATGCCGTACTGGGCCTGCTGCTCGACAATATCAATCGTGCTGAGGCTGTTAGACATCATGACGATCGCTAGCACTGATAGGGCTAGCGGAATCTCATAACTGATCGATTGTGCTGCCGCCCGCAACCCACCCAGCAAAGAGTATTTGTTGTTGGAGGAATAGCCCGACATCAACAACCCAATAGGGGTGATGCTGGACAGCGCAATCCATAAAAAGATCCCCACACCAATGTCGGTGATGACCATATTTTGGCCAAAGGGGACGATGAGATAAGACAGAAATACTGGAATAACGACTAAGGCTGGCCCCAAAGTAAACAAAATCGGGTCAGCCTTAGACGGCACAATGTCTTCCTTAAATAGCAGCTTGATGCCATCAGCGGCGGCCTGCAAGGTACCTAAGGGGCCGGCATACTCGGGGCCAATTCTCTGTTGGGCTGCTGCCGAAATTTTTCGTTCTAACCACACTGTCACAAAAATGCTGACAGTCGCTGCAATCAAGATCAGCGTCATCGGCAGCGGCAGCCAGATCGCCCGAGCTGCTCCAGACGGTAATCCGAGCTGAGTCAAAAGCTCAACAAAACTTCTTTGGAGATCAATTCCCTGGCCCATGCAAAAGCCTCAAGATATCAGCGATAGGTAAGCATTTCGTCACCGTGATCAGTATATCGCTCGGGTGCCCCGCCACAACGCTTTCCTGATAGGAAGTTCTGCCTTTGGGTATAGAGATGGCTCATCAGTCTCTGGGGCCATCAACCGGTCTTTAGGGACGGTGATGCGGGTGGTCAATTGAATAATTGCCACGCATCCCGGCAATTGTTAGCCCTCATTGCGCCGAACTCGCAGATCTCTGAACCCGGCCAACCCAATCGTTTCCAGGGGCAAAAAGTGAGGCGACCGAGCGAATAGTTCATGCGAACTGTTTCGTGTATTCTGACCCTAGTGCTTCGATATCGAGCCCATTTCTGGCAGGAATTTAACGATGAATCCTTTTGAACAGCACGGTGCTTTTAGTTGGTGCGAGCTCATCACTCCAGATGTGCCTGCCGCCCGTGATTTCTACAGTCAGCTGATGGGCTGGCATTTGAAGGAAGGCCCCGTAGCGGGTGTGCCTTACACCGTGATTGAGGTAGCTGGCAAAGAGATTGGCGGCATGACTCCCCCACCCCCCAACCAGTCCAATATGCCGCCAATGTGGGGAACCTACATCACCGTAGAAAATGTGAAGAAAACGGCTGAGCAAGCCGAAGCCCTAGGGGGCAAGGTGCTGATTCCGCCCATGCAGGTAGAAACTGTCGGTCAATTTGCCCTGATTCAAGATCCGCAAGGGGCCACCTTTTGCGTCATCGAGTACAGCCCGCGCGACTAGATTGGCGCTGGCGTTGCCGAGTATTGAGTAGCCTAAATCTTTCTGGCTTTCTTAACTTGATTGGGTCTTAGGGGCTGATTTCGTTCCGTATAATGGGGGCGAATCGCTGTTAACCCTCGCTGAACGCCCGTGACCCAGACGCCTATTTCACCTTCGGTTTCCACCCCAAATTCTGCCGATCAGCCACTCGCGATCGCGGCGCGGCCCGATCCTCTGGGTCGCTTTGGTCAATTTGGCGGCAAGTACGTTCCCGAAACGCTGATGCCCGCATTGGCTGAGTTTGAAGCCGCCTATTATCGCTATCGCGATAACCCTGACTTCAAAGAAGAGCTGGCAGGACTGCTGAAGGACTATGTCGGTCGCGCAACCCCGCTTTATTTTGCCGAGCGGTTGACGGCTCATTATGCTCGACCCGACGGCAGCGGCCCTCAGATCTATCTCAAGCGAGAAGATCTGAATCACACGGGAGCCCACAAAATTAACAACGCCCTCGGCCAAGTGCTGCTGGCAAAGCGTATGGGCAAGGCCCGCGTCATTGCAGAAACTGGGGCGGGGCAACATGGCGTCGCCACCGCGACCGTCTGCGCGCGGTTTGGCATCAAGTGCGTCATTTATATGGGCGTGCAAGATATGGAACGGCAGGCGCTGAACGTTTTTCGGATGCGCCTGATGGGGGCAGAGGTGAGCCCGGTGACGGCCGGGACAGGCACGTTGAAAGACGCCACGTCAGAAGCGAGTCGCGACTGGGTGACCAATGTTGAAACCACCCACTACATTTTGGGGTCAGTGGCCGGGCCACATCCTTACCCAATGGTGGTGCGTGACTTTCATGCGGTGATTGGCCAAGAAACCCGCGCCCAGTGCCTCGAAAAATGGAACGGTTTACCGGATGTGTTGTTGGCCTGCGTGGGCGGCGGTTCTAACGCGATGGGGCTGTTTCACGACTTTATTGAAGAGATCTCGGTGCGCATGATTGGCGTTGAGGCCGAAGGTGAAGGAGTACTGTCGGGCAAACATGCCGCAACGCTCACTCAAGGCCGGGTCGGCGTGCTACATGGCGCGATGAGTTATTTGCTGCAGGATGAAAACGGTCAGGTGCAGGAAGCCCATTCCATCAGTGCCGGTTTGGATTATCCGGGTGTGGGTCCCGAACACAGCTATCTCAAAGAGATTGGCCGAGCTGAGTACTACAGCGTGACGGATCAGCAAGCTTTGACGGCGCTCCAACTGGTGTCGCAGCTGGAGGGCATTATTCCGGCGCTGGAAACAGCGCACGCCTTCGCTTATTTGGAAACCCTTTGTCCAGAACTCTCGGCCAGCGATCGCATCGTCATTAACTGCTCGGGTCGGGGCGACAAAGACGTACAGACCGTGGCCAAAGCATTGGGCAATCTATCGTGAGTGAGCTGCTCTCGCCGGAACAATTTGAGGTGTGTGATCGCGACCTCTCAGCTGATCTGCTACAGCGATATCTCACAGCCAGCGCACTCGCCGTGGATACGGAAACGATGGGGCTGCTGCCCTGGCGCGATCGGCTCTGCCTGGTGCAGCTTTGCGATGAAACCGGCTATGTCTCCGTCGTCAGGATTGAGTTGGGCCAAACCTCAGCCCCTAACCTTAAAACCTTGATGGAAGCCCAATCAGCCGAGAAAATCTTTCACTTTGCTCGGTGTGACCTAGCCACCTTGCGCCATCACTTGGGTATACAGGTGGCCCCGGTATTTTGCACCAAAATTGCCAGTAAATTGAGCCGCACCTACAGCCCTCGACATGGCCTGAAGGAACTGGTGCGTGAGATTTCCAGCGTCGAACTAGACAAAACGCAGCAAAGTTCTGACTGGGGCAACGCGATGAACCTCTCAGAGGAGCAGTTGCGATATGCCGCCAATGATGTACGCTATCTGCACGAAATTCGGCAATCCCTAATCGAGATGCTCAAGCGAGAAGGTCGATGGCAACTGGCGAGGGAATGCTTTAGCTGCCTACCGACCTTCGTCACCCTCGACCTGCTGCAATATCCCAATGTGTTTGAGCATTAAACTCAAACGCTGACTGTCAACGTCCTAGGCGTTGAGGCGATGACAGTCAGTGGAGCCAGCCTATAAGGCAATCGACAAAGCACCGGCCTCAGTTTGAAAGCCTGCTGCCTTCCAAGCCGCAACTCCGCCCCGCAGGACAGATACCTTTTGATAACCCACTACACGCAGAGCATCAGCAGCCGTAGTCGCTTCTTCATCAGTGCTGGCATAGATGTAGAGGTCGCGATCGCATTCCAGAGTGGCTTGAATGCGATCAATCAACTCTTACACCGGTAGCGCAATCGCGCCCATCACATGACTCGCGATGAATAGGTCGCGAAAGCG
>CALCPB010000850.1 GCA_937897665.1 uncultured Halomicronema sp.
CTTTGAAACCCACTGCCTGACAAATTTAGAACTGGATCAGCAGGGCCACATTAGCAGCATTCAGGGCAGCGATGGTCAGCGCTATGCCGCTGCCGTCTGGCTAGAACGCGCCCGCCAAGGACAAGAGGGACCCGTTGCCCAGGCGCTGCTGGCAACCAACGATAGTCAATCAGAAATCTCACAGCCCCACGTAAGCGTTGATCAACTGCCCACGCTGTCGGCGGCGCAATTGGCCGCGATCGCCTGCGGTGATTTAGTAGTCACGATCTCAGTGCTAGAGCCTTGACGTCTGACTCAGGTCTGGCCTCTACGTCGGGCAGGGGCGTTGCCTGAAGCCCTCTAGTTGAGCAGGAAGCTGACCCGCGCGCCTTTTTCAACACAAATGGACTGCCTTGATTGCCCCGGCTGATCCGGAGGTCGACATCCAGATAGGTAACTTCTAACCAGCCAGATTGGCGATCGCGATAGTAGCGAAAATCAAGGCCTTGCCAGAACGGTAGTTTATGCTGATCGCGCAGTTTTTGGATAAAGCTCAGCGGCGTCTCATACCCGAGCAAACTCTGCAAGCCAAAGACACCTCGTTCAAACGCCACGTTGACCCGCCGATCAGAGACCGCTTCAAACTGGGCCGAAACCGAAACAAGACCGCCCAGTTGAGGAAGGCCCACCACTTCCGCCAGGTTATAAATTCGCGCTTCGTCAAGATAAACGCACTGATAGATTTGCCCTAGTTTGTAAAGTGGGATATTGTCGATGCCCAGGAGTTCTTGACTGGTGGTGTAAAGCAGTCGCCAGATGCCGTTGAGCTGTTCTTTAGCGGCCAATGCTTGGGGATGGGGGGTGCGATCTTCTAACCGGGCAGCCCAGCTCTGAATCACTTGACGGTCATTGTTTGAAGCCAGGATGCCTCGATTGGTCGAGGCGATCGCTTCTAATAAGTCTGTTTTACCCAACATGGAATTCTCAATGAGGATTTGTGAACTCTGTGCTCAATCGTCAAGATACCTGTAAGCTTACGTGAGTTTTGATTGACATTTTCTGGCTCGTCAGCTATCACTCCGGTGTTAGACTCATAGCTGGGCTGGGTGCTCTGTTGACCTGCTGTCAGCATACCAGCGTCCAAACTTGAGCAATCGCGGTCTAACGGTTGACCAAGAGCTCAAGTGGTTATGGCCCTGCTTAAATTTGATTTGGATTTTCTATGACTTACAACCCTTCGCTGCGGACCATTCCCCGCGATCAAACGGCCGACGTGTTGCCGACGCAAAAAGAGCCTTCGATTCTCTCCTGGCTAGAAGGCACAGGTCGCCTGAAGCCTCGGGAAGAGGTCGCTGTGGTCAAAGATGAGACGAAAGAAGAAGAGAGTGAAGAAATTGATGATCTCATGGGCGACTCAGACAAGAGTTTCGATGATGATCTCAGCTTAGAGGATGACGATTAAGTATCCATCTGAACTTGTTTCAAATGATGGAATCTCTTAGGGTAAGGAGGCTTTGGGCTCCACCCAATGGTGAAGCTTGAGGACAGTGTGAGGAGTAAGGTTTCGTTGTGGATGCCAAGTTTTCGTCAAAAAAGCCCCTGGGGCTAGCTTTATTATCAGGAAAGGCTTTGCTGTGGCTGGTGAGTGGCAGCGCTTTCGCCAGTAGTTTGGCCTTGGATGCGGCAGCGGGTCGACTCGGAGCCGTGCAGTCGCTCACCCTGCCTCTGACTCTGGCCTGGGCAATCGCCGCGATCGCGGGCGTGGCAGTGCTGCCGGTGTTAAAAGCCCTCAAAACCGGGCAGTTTATTCGCGAAGAAGGCCCCCAAGCTCACCTCAAAAAAGCGGGCACGCCGACAATGGGTGGCATTTTCTTTATCCCAGCGGGAGTCTTGGTGGCGCTGGTGCTGTCTGGTTTTTCTACCGCCGTGATGGCGGTTGGGGCAATGACGCTGGCCTATGGCTTTATCGGCTGGCTCGATGACTGGCAAGTGCTGCGCCGGAAGTCCAATAAGGGCATCTCCCCCCGCATGAAACTGGCGCTGCAGATTGGCTTTGCCGTCGCCTTTTGTGCCTGGGTCATGGCGACCCAACCGCTAGAGATCACGCGCTTGGCCTTGCCCCTAGGCTTGACCTTACCGTTAGGAATTTTGTTTTGGCCGCTAGCCGGGTTTGTGTTGGTGGCTGAGAGTAATGCGACCAACTTGACCGATGGCTTAGACGGCTTGTTGGCCGGTACTGCTGCGATCGCCCTACTGGGTTT
>CALCPB010000851.1 GCA_937897665.1 uncultured Halomicronema sp.
AGCCATTTAAGTGATCTGGCTAGATGACGAAATCCTCAAAGAGCTTTCTGAAACAAAATCTTAGCAACCTTGAAAATGTCGCAAACAACTTTGCAAGAAAAAACTGAATCTGACTTATCAGAGCTGAGTTCCTGGAGTCTTGCTGATAACGTTATTGTTGTCGGTATAATGCTATTCAGCGTTTTTTATTGCATTGCTCTATTAACATTGCTGCCATTTGATCAGATTCAAGGAGGAGATGCGGCAAACATTGCTGGTTTTGCTGCTGGGTGGGACTATCCGGAAAACTTCTATGGGGACGGTTTACTGAGCAACCCTGATAATTTTCGCTTCTATGCGACAGTTCATATCCCAGTCTTACAATTTTTAGCTCCTTTGACAGGGGGATATGGCTCAGCTTTCAGCTCTCTTCTTGGCTTACATGTCTTTTTGCAATCGTTTGGTTTTTACATTCTAGGAAAACTTTTATTTCAAAATAAGTATTGGGCTGTATTGCTTGTTGTCCTCAATTTGATGCCCGTTTGGTTTAATTTGGGAGAGTTTTGGGGAGCCTATCCCAATGCAATACCCCGATTTTCCTTTCAAGCACTTCTCCCATTTTTGCTGGCTGCAGTCTACTACTGGAGACTTACCCCGAAGGCGTGGCCTTGGGTAATGGCATTTGCAGGCCTGCTGGTTTACGCCCATCCAGTTAGTGCGCCAGGATGGGCATTTGCCGTTTGGCTAAGCTTGTGGTTATTTCTCCCAAAGGCATATACTTTGCCACGAAAGGTCGCATATATGGGATTTATCGGCCTGATTTGCACTGCCGTAGTCTTGCCATTTTTGATTCATTATTTAGCCAATCATGAACATGGAGCAGTTGAAAATCAGAGGCAAGTCTACGAAATTATGAAGGGTCGTTTTCTTGAAGGTTACCTAGAACTTCCAACTGCAGTTAAGCAATTCTTTTTGATTCTTCACAAGAAATATCTTCTAGTTCTATCGGTTATCGGTTCGAGCATTACTCTGGTTTTACATCGTAGTCGACGCGATGTTTTGTTGGTATTGCTGTGGATTGTTGGCTTACTCATCTTCAACGTCTGTCTCCCAATTCTGGGTCATACGATTGCCGAGATGAGGGGTGAGATACCCGCTCAAATAGATTTGATTCGTGGAATCAGGTACTTGGTTCCGCTTATGCTGCTTTTCTGCATTTGGCCGTTGGTAGAATTAAGCCATAGATTTAAGGCATACCATTTTAAGATTTCTGCCATTGGTGCTATTCTCGTCTCTATTTGGGTGTACTGGCATCCAATTGGTTTTTTCCCAAAAGCAGTGGGATGCTGGCAACAAGGTGATTTCCAGTGCTTTACAGATCGAATCCATGGTACGGCTGAATTGCTTGACGCCTTGCCTGGAGGTGTGCCTCCTGCTTCTCCAATTTTTGTCGCCCCTTCTGCTATGGATACAAGTCTTGCCATTCGCTACCATAGTCTGCTGCCTGTTGTTTACTCTTCGAAAGACGGGGGAGCGCTGGCTTACGCTAATCATGCTGAACTTCTAAACTGGAATCAGATCCGAGGAAAAATGGATCTGATTAACCAAGAGTCTGATCCTGAAAATGAGTTAAGAATGCTGTCTGAATTATCCTGCGACACGGATGCGCAATATCTCCTTACTAGTAAAGTGTTTACCGAAGCTAATCAGACAGTTCCTAGACCTTTCCCTAATAGTAGTTACTTTAGTCAATTAAATTTGCAGGAAATTTATTCGAATGATATATTTAGCCTTCTGAAAATAGAGGGTTATTGCTCAAACAGAAAGTAATTGGGTTTTATCTTGTCGACCTGATTCCTTCAAGGTTTTGTCCATTGCAGCGTTTCGAGTCAGTGATTTCGAATTCACATCAAGCGGCCAGAAGTTTCTAAGATGTCAATAAAGAGGCTCCTAACTTTGAACTTATACTTGAGTGGTACTTGCCTAAATTTACTATTAGAACTGGATTCGTACTAGTTTTATGGAATTGTCATGCGGACAAGATAAGGTAGCTGTCATCGGTCTCGGATATGTGGGCCTTCCTGTAGCGCTGGCACTTTCTAAACATTATCCAAATACAATTGGCTTTGACATTAATCCCCACCGTATTGATGAATTAAATCGAGGGTACGATCGCACCCAAGAGATCGATTCTCAGGCTTTGGCTGATACATCACTCCACTTTACTGCTGAAATCACTCACCTGGTTGACACGTCATTTTTTATTGTTGCCGTTCCCACTCCTATCGATAAAAACCGCCGCCCAGACTTATCGCCTCTAATCAAGGCTTCTGAACTGATTGGAAGCATACTTCAACCCGGTTCTATCGTCGTGTATGAATCTACTGTTTATCCTGGTGTGACCGATGATATCTGTAGCAATACATTATCCAGGATTTCTGGCTTGAAGCGGGGTATCGACTTCAAACTGGGATATTCTCCAGAGCGCATTAGCACTGGAGATTAGCAGCATACTTTGGAAAAAATTACTAAAGTCGTTGCAGGCGAAGATGAACAGACTTTAAAACGCGTTGCTGAGGTTTACGGAACCGTTGTTGAGGCCGGAGTTTACCTTGCTCCATCCATTAAAGTGGCAGAGATGGCTAAGGTGATCGAAAACACTCAGCGCGATCTCAACATTGCATTCATGAACGAACTCGCAATTATTTGCGATCGCCTTGATATTCGCACCCATGATGTGCTCAAAGCCGCTCAAACCAAATGGAATTTTCTTCCCTTTACGCCGGGCTTAGTCGGGGGGCATTGTATTGGCGTAGATCCCTACTATCTCACAACTAAAGCAGAGGAAGTTGGCTATCATCCTCAGGTTATCCTGGCAGGGCGGCGTATTAATGATGGCATGGGCAATTTTATTGGGCAAAAGTTGATTAAGTTGCTGATCCAGACTCAATGCCCTATCCAAAGTGTTCGGGTTGCTATCTTGGGGCTCACGTTTAAAGAAAACGTACCTGATCTGAGAAATAGCCGTGTTCCGGACATTGTGAGAGAATTGCAGGAATTTGGCGTCCAGCCGATAGTTCACGATCCTTTGGTCGATATACAGTTGGCTAAGCGAGAATATGATATTGCGTTGACTGAGTGGCAATCTCTAAAGACTTTGGACGCCGTCATCCTTGCCGTGAGTCATCAGTTTTACCGTGAACTTCCTCTCAAAAATCTCCTGGAAATCATTCGCCCAGGCGGCGTATTCATGGATATAAAATCAGTCTTCGATCCAGCAACCATGCCCCAATATATTCATTATTGGAGTCTATGAGTCATAAACATGGTCAAGGTTCTAGTTACAGGTACTGCAGGGTTTATCGGATTTCATCTGAGTCAGCGCTTGCTCAGCCGGGGGGACGAAGTCATTGGTCTAGATAATCTGAACAACTATTACGACGTTTCTCTCAAAGAAGCTCGTCTCGCTAAACTTCAGGCCCACCCACAACAGCAGAGATTTACCTTTTATAAGGTGGACTTGGCAGATCAGGATAGTATAGAGAGCCTATTTGCTGAACATAATTTTGAAGTCGTCGTCAATCTGGCGGCTCAAGCTGGAGTCCGGTATTCTCTCACTAATCCCCGCGCCTATATCAACAGCAATGTGGTGGGCTTTACTAATATCCTAGAAGGATGTCGCCATGCTTCTTCAGTAAAGCATTTAGTCTTTGCATCTTCCAGTTCCGTTTATGGGGCGAACACCAAAATCCCCTTTTCTGTTCATGACAATATCGATCATCCAGTCAGCCTCTACGCTGCCTCGAAAAAGGCTAATGAATTAATGGCACATACCTATAGCCATCTGTATCGGATTCCTACAACTGGCCTCAGGTTTTTTAGTGTCTATGGTCCCTGGGGGCGTCCTGATATGGCTCTTTTTCTATTTACGAAGGCGATTCTTAATGGTCAGCCCATTGATGTGTTCAATCGAGGTCAGATGAAGCGTGATTTTACCTACATTGATGACATTGTTGAAGGAATTGTCCGAGTGATGGATCTCATCCCGACTCCAAACCCAGAGTGGTCTGGAGATCGCCCCGCCCCTGCTACTAGTCTCGCTCCCTATAAAATTTATAATATTGGTAACAACCAGCCCGTTGAGCTGATGTATTTTATTGAAATTATTGAAACTTGTTTGGGGAAAAAAGCTGACAAAAATTTCCTGCCCATGCAGCCAGGTGATGTCCAAACTAATTATGCAGATATTGATTCTCTGATGAAAGATGTGAGGTTCGGCCCCAAAACTTCTATTGAAGATGGAATTGCTCGCTTCATAAGTTGGTATTGTTCTTTCTATTCTAGTTGATTCACGTACAAGATTCTAATGGCAAATATTTTCGATTGATTGGAACTCTCTTAGAGCTCGAACATTTAACGTACCTGCCATGCTTTTGGACGTAGAAGATATATTACCAATACTGCGCTGCCCACTATCAGGAAGTCCGCTAGTCAGAGTTGAAAATCAGCTTTATTCGTCGCACGATTCAGTGAAATCTGTTTACAATATAGTACAGGGGTATCCAGTATTAGTTGACTTTGTTGAAAGGGTTCTAAGTCCATAAGATATTAAAATCTTGGATTCTGTTATAACAAGACATTCATATCAAGGCTTGGCAAAGATAGCCAAGCGCTTGGTTTCACCTCCTCAATCTGTTACTGCTAAGAACATAGAAAAAATTTTTAGCTTACTAAGTAAAGATAAAGAACCGCCAAATGTCTTGCTTATTGGCGGTGGCATGGTTGGTCAGGGAATGCAGCGTTTCTACACTGATCCATTTGTCAAGCTTGTAGCTTTCGACATTTATGGGTCTTCTAGCGTTCAGTTCATTGCCGATGCTCATAATATTCCTCTGCCAGGTGAAAGCTTTGATTTGGTCATTATTCAGGCTGTGCTTGAGCATGTTTTGGAGCCAGGGCAAGTCGTTTCAGAAATTCATCGAGTTTTAAGACAGAATGGAATTGTCTATGCTGAAACGCCCTTTCTACAGCACGTACATGAAGGCGCATACGATTTCACTCGCTTCACGGAAATTGGCCATCGTTATTTATTTAGGAATTTCACTCTAATCGATTCAGGAGCCTCGGCAGGAGCTGGGACTCAACTCCTTTGGTCATTAGACAATTTTTTTCGTGGAATATTTAGAAGTCGCAAAGTTGGCAAATTTATAAAACTATGTTGCTTCTGGCTACAATATTTTGATGATTTCATTCCTGAATCCTACAATGTAGATGCGGCTAGTGGAGTTTTCTTCTTGGGTCGAAAAAGCACTTTTCCAATATCTAGAAGTTCAATAATTCCTCATTATAAAGGCGCTCAGCAATAATTTTCTCCATGAAAATTCTATTTTTAATTACCAGATCAGATACGATTGGTGGTGCGCAGGTTCATGTAAAAGATCTGGCTAAAGCTCTTATCCACGATCAAACTCAGGTGGTAGTCCTCACAGGAGAATCTGGGTATTACAACCATGCTTTAAGTAAACTAAAAATTCATAATATCTCCTTGGAGAGTCTTAAGAGGTCTATTAATCTCCTTGAAGATTGGAGAACTTTATTCGAAATCCGAAAAATCATTCGATCACACCAACCTGATTTAGTCAGCACACATTCGAGTAAAGCAGGATTATTAGGACGTATTGCGTGCCAATTAGAAGGAGTTCCCTGTTTGTTCACAGCACATGGGTGGGCATTTACCCAAGGAGTTCCTGGGGGAAAGCGATACTTGTATCGGTCTCTCGAATCGTTGGCTTCCCCTTTATCAAAACTCATTATCTGTGTCTCTGATTATGATCGGCATCTCGGCATTCAAGCCGGGATAAATCCAGATCGACTAGTTACCATTCACAACGGGATGCCTGACATCCAGCCGAAATATTGGGCAGATCCCATCGGTAAAGGCACAATTCATCTCACAATGATTGCTCGATTTGATCAGCAGAAAGACCACATGACTTTGCTGCAGGCGATTCAACAGATCGAGAATGTGCATGTCAATCTAGTAGGTGACGGGCCTAGTCTAAACAACACAAAAGCCTTAGTTGAACAACTGAATATTGAAGACAAAGTCAGTTTTTTGGGCTTTCGCTCCGATATTCCTGAGGTGTTAGCCCAGTCACAGATTTTCGCGTTAATTTCCCATTGGGAGGGCTTTCCGCGCACGATTATCGAAGCCATGAGAGCTGGCTTGCCTGTTGTGGCTAGTCAGGTGGGGGGCGTAGCCGAAGCGGTGATTGATGGTGAGACTGGCTTCTGTGTCGCCAGACAAGATGTGGCAACCCTGAGAGAACGGCTTGCTAAACTGGTGGCTGAACCAGAACTGAGAGTGCAGATGGGGCAGGCCGGTCGACGGCGGTATGAGGCGAACTTTACGTTTCAAAGAATGTATGACCAGACTTGTCAGGTTTATGAGCGAGTTTTAGCTCGTGAGGGCAAGTTGTGATGCCGAAGCCGGTGCCAATAGTCATGACGGGGGCAACTGGTCTGATGGGGCAGATGCTCGTCAAAAAGTTGAGGCAGTCAGCTCCAGATACCGCGCTGACTTGCATTACGAGATCGCCTACTCAGCATTCTGTGTTGCAAGCCGTGAACCCAAATCTTACTTTTATCTCCGGAGATACGGCTCTACTAGAGACTTGGCAATACATTTTTGGGCAACATGCACCTGACACCCTCATCCATTTGGTTCAGCTCAGACAGATTTCAACAATTCTGACCGCTTTGGAACAGGTACACTCTTTACCCAGGCTTATTGTTATTGGGACAACGGGCGTTTATTCACGCTATAACGTCTATTCTCAAGAATATAAAAAGGCAGAAGTGGCTTTGAGCCAGTATCGCGGCTCTTCTTGTTTGCTCAGACCCACGATGATTTATGGGTCACATCGAGATAAGAATTTGCATAAGCTGATCAAATTTTGCGATCGCTATGATTTTTTCCCTGTTTTTGGTTCTGGTAAGTGTTTGCTGCAGCCAGTCCATGCTGACGACTTAGCCCGAGCACTCCTCGCGGTGTTTCTTAATCCTGAAATTCAGGGAACCTATGATCTGTCTGGGGGGACGGTTGTTTCATTTCTAGAACTTTTGGCATTGGTCGAAAAGCTGTTGGGAAAATCTGTTCGCCTGCTAAAAATTCCCTATGGTTTGGGCGTTTGGTCAGCGACGATCGCCGAGCGCCTGTTAGGAACCCGCTCGCCAATTCGCAAGGAACAAATCTTGCGCCTTCAGGAGGACAAAGCATATTCCCATGCTGCGGCCACTGCCGACTTTGGTTATGCGCCTCGCTCGTTAGAAGATGGACTAACTCAAGAGATTGCCCTGTTGAGAGCAGAAGGAATTCTTTAAACTAATGGGCCTAGAAATACTTGCCCTGGCTATCGTGAGTTTCGTCATTGCCCTCGGACTGACTGGCTGGCTGAAGCAGCGTTTCGGCCAAGCTCTACTCGATCTCCCTAACGATCGCAGCTCCCACACCCAACCGACACCTCGGGGCGGGGGCTTGGGATTTTGCCTGGCTTTTGCGATCACGAGCTTATTGGGTTGGGGACTATCATATTTCTGGCCAACGGCTGTTCTCAATCTTTTTCCCAATCCGCTCTATGTTGTGTTGGTATTGCTGCCGCTGGCAATTGTGGGGCTGTTGGACGATCTCTTCACCCTGTCGGCTAAGGTACGCTATGCCGTGCAGTTGAGTGCAGCGGTGATCGCCTTTTTGAGTTTTGGTGCGTTTTCGTTAACTGGGCTGCCGGAAACTCTGTGGGTGGCGGTGCTGATGGGCGGTGTCACGTTGATTGGCTTCACGGCGCTGGTTAACTTCTATAACTTTATGGATGGGCTGGATGGGCTGGTGGCCAGTGTGACGGCCCTTCAGTTGGGGTTTCTGGCGCTGTATCTACAGCAGCCGATTTGGTGGCTGCTGGTGGCAGCCCTGCTGGGCTTTTTATGGTGGAACTGGTCGCCCGCCAAAATTTTTATGGGGGATGTGGGCAGTACAGTGCTCGGTGCCAGCGTGGCGATCGCCCTCATCGTGCCAGCCGCTGACCCCATGAATGTCGCGGCTCTAGCGATTACCCTGCCCCTCACTGCCGACGCAATTTACACATTGACGCGTCGCTTGCTGAAGGGCGAAAACATCTTTCAGGCCCACCGCACGCATCTCTATCAGCGGTTGCAGCAGTCGGGGTGGAATCATGGCCGCGTGGCGATCGCCTATGGCCTGTGGACGGTACTGCTGGCAGTACTGATCGGGGAGTGGGATGGTGTCGGTAGTCTGCTGGGACTCGGCATCAGCGGCTTAATCATCATTGTGGGTGAATATTATTTGACCGCTCGGCTTAAGACGACTAGCCCCAGTCAGTCCTGATGGCTGCTGACCAACTCTATCTGGCTACCGGCTAATCGCTCTGGTTCGGTAAGCCGTGATCTCTGAGGCCTTTTGGTCGTTACGTCCCCCTTGGGAGACGAGCTCAGGGGGTATCGAGGATGATGTGTTATGAAGATCGCCGTTGTTGAGAGAGGCAAACGGTTCCTGGTCTGAACACTGCGATGCTGCCAAATGTAATCCTGGATACCGGCCCTGGGGGATCATCAATGCCTATTATTGAGTCAATCTTTAGCTGGCATAAAGACTTCTGAGCTTTAGCGTGGGGCTTTTTACTATGGGGCTTAGAGAACGCAAGGGTCGTGGTGATGTCGATCCAGTGGATGGCAGCGCTAACGCCGGAGTGCCCATACTGTCCCCATAGGAGCCTCGCATGGTTGACGATTATCAACCTTCTTCAGAGCAAACGCTCGATCGCGATTGCATGACGCTGTCGCGGCACGTGCTGCAGCAGTTGCAAAGCTTTGGCCCCGACGCTCAAGACTTAAGTGCCTTGATGAATCGCATTGCCCTGGCAGGTAAATTGATTGCCCGTCATCTCTCGCGGGCGGGCTTGGTCGCCGATACGCTGGGATTTACCGGGCGCACAAATGTGCAGGGCGAAGACGTCAAAAAGATGGACGTGTTTGCCAACGATGTCTTCATTTCGGTCTTTAAGCAGAGTGGCCTGGTCTGTCGGCTGGCTTCAGAAGAAATGGAGAAGCCCTACTACATTCCAGAAAACTGTCCGATTGGTCGCTATACGCTGCTGTATGACCCAATTGATGGCTCTTCAAACGTGGACATCAATTTGAACGTGGGGTCGATTTTTGCGATTCGCCGGCAGACGGGGGATGACCTGGATCGCTCAGCGGCAGATCTGCTGACTCACGGTCGGGATCAGCTGGCAGCGGGCTACATTTTGTACGGGCCGACGACGGTGCTGGTGTATTCCATCGGTCATGGCGTACATTCCTTTACGCTCGATCCGAGTTTGGGTGAGTTCATTCTGACCGCCGAAAACATTCAACTGCCCGCGCACGGGTCTAACTACAGCGTGAATGAGGGCAACTTTTGGCAATGGGAAGAGTCGATTCGCGACTTTACGCGCTACGTCCATCGCCATGAGGGCTATTCCTCTCGCTACAGCGGAGCGCTAGTGGGCGACTTCCATCGAATTTTGCTGCAGGGGGGCGTATTTCTGTATCCCGGCACGGTCAAAAATCCCCACGGTAAGCTGCGGCTGCTCTATGAGACGGCTCCCTTGGCCTTCTTGGCAGAGCAGGCAGGCGGGCGGGCGAGCACTGGCAGCCAAAGACTGTTGGATGTGGTGCCAACGGAACTGCACCAGCGGACGCCGGTGGTGATCGGCAGTGCTGACGATGTGGCTCTAGTGGAATCATTTATTCAAGAACGCCTGCGAGAACAAGAAGCGATCGCGGCTCCCTCGTGAGGGTGAGGGCGATTGAAGGTTCAGTCTTGAGGAAGCTGACCCGGTGCTCCCCAAGCGATCGCGACTGAGCGCTCACCGATGCTCTGGCACCGTAAACCGCCGGTAGGTCAAAGACTCCCGATCGCTGAAGGGGCGATTTAACCAGCCTCTAAGTTCGCTTTCCGACTGCTGCTACACCACACTCTTTCGATTAGCCTTGAGTCCATTTACCCCACTCGCAAAGCCCTATGGTTAGTCTGCTAGAAAATCCGCTACGCGTTGGCCTGCAACAGGATCGCATCCCCGATCCCCAAATTTTGGTGATTTTTGGCGCTTCGGGTGATTTGCCCCAGCGCAAGCTGGTGCCCGCTCTGTATCAGATGAAGCTCGATCGCCGCTTGCCGCCCGAACTAACGATTGTCGGCGTGGCACGACGCGAGTGGAGCCATGATTTCTTTCGTGAGCACATGCGCGAAGGGGTCGAGCAGTTTGGCGGCGGCTTGGGGAATGAAGCCGTCTGGAACAACTTTGCCGACGGCCTGTATTACTGCCCGGCCAATATCGACAAGCCTGAGGACTATCAAAGACTCAAGGCGTTTTTGGCTGAACTAGACGAAAGCCGAGGAACTCGGGGTAATCGTGTTTTTTACCTCTCGGTGGCCCCGCGCTTTTTTGGGGAAGCGGCGCGGCAGTTAGGGGCTGCAGATATGCTTGCTGAGCCGGACAAGCAGCGCTTGGTGATTGAAAAGCCCTTTGGTAAAGATATTGGCTCAGCGCGGGTGCTGAACCGCGTCGTGCAGGACGTCTGCAAAGAAGAGCAGGTTTATCGCATCGATCATTACCTCGGTAAAGAAACGGTGCAGAACCTGATGGTGTTCCGCTTTGCTAACGCCATTTTTGAGCCCTTGTGGAACCGGCAGTTCGTTGATCATGTGCAGATCACCGTGGCCGAAACAGTGGGCCTAGAAGGTCGGGCGGGCTACTACGAAACCGCCGGAGCGCTGCGAGACATGGTGCAAAACCACCTGATGCAGCTATTTTGCCTGACGGCGATGGAAGCACCCAACTCACTGGATGCCGACAGCATTCGCAGCGAAAAGGTCAAGGTGCTGCAGGCGACCCACCTGGCAGACTTGGAAGATTTGTCGAAATGTGCGGTACGGGGCCAGTACGCCCCCGGCTGGATGAACAACGAACAGGTGCCCAGCTATCGCTCAGAAGACGGCGCTAGTGAAGAGTCGCCCACACCGACCTACGCGGCTTTGAAGCTGATGATTGATAACTGGCGCTGGAAGGGCGTGCCGTTCTACATGCGGACGGGCAAGCGCATGCCAAAAAAGGTGTCGGAAATCTCGATTCACTTTAAAGAAGTGCCGTTCATGATGTTTCAGTCGGCAGCGAAACAGTTGAATCACAACGTGCTGGCGCTGCGCATTCAGCCCAATGAGGGCATCTCAATGCGGTTTGAGGTGAAAACACCGGGCAACTCCCTGCGGACGCGATCGGTGGCGATGGACTTTCGCTACGATGCGGCGTTTGGTAAACCCAGCACTGAGGCCTATGGCCGCCTGCTGGTGGACTGCATGCTGGGCGATCAGACCCTGTTCACCCGAGGTGATGAAGTGGAGGCCTCTTGGCGGATGCTGCCGCCTCTGCTGGAAGTGTGGGATGCACCAGCCGATCCGCAGGTGATTCCGCTTTATGAAGCGGGCACGTGGGGCCCCGTGGAGGCAGAACTGCTGCTGAACTGTGATCACCGGCGCTGGCGACGACTCTAGGATGTCTTCTCCTAAGTCTGGCGGTTAAGAGGGGAATGAGGGAGCAGTTTTCAGATTTCAATGGACGACTCCATTCAAAATTCCTAGCTGGAAACTTGCTCACTTCTGTCTATTTAGACACGATCGCATTCGCCTCCACGGTAGGCGCTAGGGACAGAAACCCAGTGATATCGACTCAATACTGTCTAGATCAGGCCAGACCCTAGCATCATCCTTAAGTTCCCGTAGATTTTAGTGAAGTTCGGTACCATAGACACGATGCCTGACTGTTGTTGGATTCTGCCCTTAAATTCCGAGAGCTACTATGATCACAACTCCCGTTGTTGCGCTACAAAAACCGAAGGATATTTCCATAGAGGAAATTGATGCCGAGCTGCGGAATATCTGGCGGAGTCAAGACTCTGGCACGACGGCTCCGATGGCGACCCGAGCCAGTACGTTTAGCATTGTGGTGTACGAACCAGAGGAGTTTCAACAACTCTTGGCGGCGCTCGCCTTCTATAAAGGCGACATCGACGGTCAGCATGGTTCCAAAACTCGGGACGCTATTCGTCAGGCGCAGATGGCCTACGATTTGCGGGTGACGGGACGAGTCGATGAGCCCACGTTGAAGCGCTTGCGAGCCGAGTATGATGCCCTCTCGCCGGACCAAAAAGCCTTCTCGAATCCGGATTTGCGGGGCTTTAACCTGAGTGAGGCGATCGCGGCCCAAAATCCCTGCCGGGTAATCACCCTCTGCCCCACTTTGGGCGACGATACCGGCGTGACAGCGCAGGTTTCGGCCTATTGCCCCGTGCAAAAGCGCAACGCCACCAACCTGATCTGCTGCGAATACATTACCCTGCGCGGCACGAAGGCGGCTCTAGAGCGCGTGTCAGGAATTGTTTCCTCTTTGCTGATTGGCGACTTGCCGAAGTTTGTCTGGTGGAAGGCAACCCCCAATCCCGAGCAGGCATTGTTTAACCAACTGTCAGAGACCAGCAACTGTTTGATTGTCGATTCCAGCTACTTCAGTGAGGTGGAATCAGAGCTGAACAAAATTCAAGAAATTACCGAATCAGGCAAGTACATCGCTGACCTCAATTGGCACCGCCTGTTTCCCTGGCAGGAGCTGACGGCGGAGGCTTTTGACCCGCCCGAACGCCGGGATTCACTGACCGAAGTCGATCATGTCAGTATCGACCATGAGCCAGGAAATTCGGCTCAGGCCCTGATGTTTTTAGGCTGGCTGGCCAGTCGGCTGGATTGGACGCCGATGCGCTACGTCGAAGAGGGCGGCGACTATGCGATTCGCAAGGTGTACTTTCAAAGCAGCTATGGCAGCCGAGAAATTGAGGCGGAGCTGGCGTCGATTCCGGTAGCCGATGTGGGCGAGGTGATTGGTGATCTTGTCGGCATTCGCCTCACCTCCGACAATCAAACTGCTGACTGCTGCACGATTCTCTGCTCCGAAACGACCGGCTGCATGCGCATGGAAGCAGGCGGCGGCGCTCAGGCCTGCCGCGTCGAAGAAGTGACGGCCATTTCGGATCAGCGAGCTGACCTGATTTTGGGCCAGCAGCTGCAGCGTTGGGGTGAAGACATTCTCTATCAAGAAAGCCTGGCGATGGCTGACCAAATTTTGCGGCTGTGTCCGTGATTGCGCCTGGCGTCAGTGCGTAGTTGCCGTCATCCAGAGGTCACTGGAAACGAGGAGTAAGTTTGGCAGCGCTGGGATGAGATCGCGCTCCAGGCTGCTGGGCTAGCGCTTGGCCGTAACTGATCGGGGCTAAAGTCAGTCCCCCTTGGCGACTTCGCAGGAGGGGCTCGTGCCTGATTCCCTGGCCGAAACGCCGGCTGAGCGCAGTTGAAGCAAGCCTGCTGGCCAGAGATAGGCGATATGGCGAGTGCGGATAGTTGAACCTCTGACTGAGCCTTTCTGCCAGGCTGTTATACCAATTCTCTGAAACTGGACTACAGATCTTCCTTTCGGCTCCGCTCAAGGAACGTCGGCTGAGCGAAGTCGAAGCCGACTTGTATGTGTAGCTGTAATTTGTCGAACTGGTATTAGAGCTGTCCTGAGCAGAGCTTTAACGGCTGGCAAAGACGGCTAATTTTAGTGAAAATAAAGCCATCTCAAATAGTGGAGTCTCATGTTTGGCACATTTCAGCAAACGACGCTTCGGATTGAAGTCAACGCACCGGTTGAGGCCATCCGCGATAGCTTGCTACAGCCCCGTCAGTTTAAGCAGTGGCTTTGGCCTCAAACGTTTTCAGCAGGGCTGCCTGACGTGTTAGAAAAAGAGACGACTTTTACCGGTTATGTGGGGCCAATCAAAGTGCAACACCGCGTTGCTGATCTATCCGCTCAGCACGTTTGTTTGCTGCTGTGGGAGGGGATCGATGGCTTCCACGAATGGCGTTGGGGCGATGAGTGGGTACAGTCGCGGATTGAGGGCATTTCACTACTGCCGATCAATTTAGCCCAGAGCCTCAATTTGTTCCGACTCAAGCGGTTTTTGGAAGAGTCTTGAAACACGATAAAAGGCCATAATCGTCGTGAGCCCCTTCAGGTGAACGCGGTTGGCGAGCCTAACGGTACAGTGTGCTAGCGATCGCCTTGATGGGTTTAAGAATCGTGCTCCCTTGGTAGTAATTCTTGGACAGCTCTAACAATCATTTCAGGTTGGTCGATCCAAACAAAATGTCCGCTCTGATCGGCTTTGATCTGAGTATGGTGGGTGGATAATTTAGCAAGTTCATCATGCATGCGATCTCTCAGTCGATTAGCCGCTTTCAATGGCATCAACAACGTAAAAAACGAGGGCAGAAAAAATGACTTTGCCTTGACTGTTACTATGGGCAGATTTCCCAGATTGTCAGCCTGCTGCATTTGTCGTCCGCTTTTATCTAGACCTGAGATTTCTTGAGCCATCGTTATCCAGTGTTTAGGACGGCTAAAAGAGCGCTTGACGGCTCTACGAGTCCTGTGAGAAAACTGGCGCAACCCTGGTTTTAATACTTCGAACATCCCGATCTTTTGCAGCAAGCGGATGATGCCTAATAGCGCTCCTAAAACAGACATGACAAAGCCTGAGGCAAAAAAGAGCTGCAGACTGCGTAGAACAACGGACATTTTTAGCATGCCTGTTTCGTGTAGCCCGTCCACCAATATCAAGCCCACGACTTTGTGGGGATAACAATGGGCATAGAGACGAGTGTTATAGCTCCCAAAAGAATCTCCTAGCAAAATATAGGGCGGCTCGATTTTGGCAGCGACGAGTAAAGCCTCCAATTCATCGACAATGTGCTGACTGGTGCGCGGACGGGGACTGCGATCGCTCCAGCCATAGCCAGCGCGATCGTAAATGACCACTCGCGATCGTTTTGCCAGCTGCTCAATTAGAAAATAGCCCTCAATTCCTCCCAGACTATGGTCTAAAACAAGGGTTGGGCTGCCACTGCCTGCCACAACATAGTGTAGAGAATATCCCCCGACATCTATTTTTTGACCGGGCACAGGCTGACGATCTTCTTGCCAACAAGCGATGGCTTGATAAAGGGTTAGTCCTAGCAACACCAACCATCGCACCAAAACAAATGACATGAAAACACAGCCAGGATGTTTCAAACAACTGACACAAGATCAGTTTTGACACGGGTTGAATCCCTGTCAAAACTGAAAGAGGACTAACTGTATTCTATTAGCCGGTTTGTCCGAAATAAACGCCAGGCTGTCAAAAATCGACACTAGCTGTGGTGATGTTTGTGAGCCACACACATGAGCGACAGCGCCGCCTTGGGTGAGTTGGGGTTAATGCCAGACAGCCGCTGAGCAACGCGGTATTTGAGCGCTGGGCGATCGCGGTGACCTTGAAACAGAGCAGCACCGAGGGTGTGACTGTGAGGATAAACGTGAGTAGCAAATCCCAACGGCTCTAAAATCGAGTGATAAAACTCAATGGTGAGGCCATCGCCGGGGACGTGGTGCGCTTCGGTGGCCAACGCACACTGCTGCTCTGCGGCTGAGGCATGTCCGCCGCGCTTGAGCAGTCGATAGATCGGCAAACGCAACTCCCACAGGGCTCGAGCAATACCGGTGAAGTGCCACGCTGTTTTTTGCAAATCGTGGTCGCACACCAAAATGCCCCCTGGTTTTACCAGACGGGCTGCTTCTTGCAGGGCGGCGACCATGTCATCGCAATGGTGCAGCGTCGCATTGACCACTACGACATCGGCAATTGCTGAGCGCAAGGGCAGATCTTGGGCGTCCGCCAGGAGGGGCTGGTATCCAAGGCGCTCAGCCATCTTCAACCCTCCTAAACTGACATCTACCCCAATCAGTAGCTCCGGCTTGCCCCCGATCGCGGCAAAGATGTTACCCGGTCCGCAGCCGATATCAACCACGACTTTGTCGTCCCAACTGCCAACGGCACTTCGCCAGCGCTCAATAAACGCATCGCTACGATGGCACGCCTCTAAGTAAGACTTCGCCCATTGGGCATGGCCAAAATATTCAGCATTGGCGCCGAGGGCAAGGGTTAAATTTTGGGCGGCGATTGGCGTGCAGGGCACTCCATCCGCCTGATTAACAGCAGCAGTGTGCTTTAAGTAATGCGCGATCGCCGGTTTATATTTTTGAAGCATACTTGGCCAGTTGGTCTAATAGTTCGATCAAATAGGGAATTCATGGCAGCTGCGACTCACGTAAAACGGGTTGAAGTTTGGTGTCAATGCCAAGGAACAGAGCGACAAATGCTGCGTCAAAATAAATGAGTCGTCATCGTTGGTGTAACTGGTTGAACCTGGGCTAGAGGCTCTAGCTGGTTGAGGTGTTAGGCGCGGGTTGGCCTGGCCTCAACGGCTTTGGTCGTTAATTGATGACGCGCCCTAGTCAAGAAGCAGAGTTTTGTCGTCAAGCCTTGGCCAGCTGACGTTAACTGATCAGGCCTACAAGCCATGGGTCTGAGGCTTGTAGGCCGGCTCTAGGCATAGCGAATTTGAAAAATAAGGCGGTTTTGTTGGCGAGGCGGTAGCAACTTATGAAAGCAGGCTGGATCTTGCATGAATCCAAACCCAGCTTTGCCTTCAATGAGCAGCTCGTTCTCTTGGCCGTAATAGTCGAGCAAGACCTGATCGGGGGTGCGCCCTGACCAAGGAGCAAACAACGTGTGCAAAGGCTTCTTGTTGTGCGATCGCGCGATCATGACATGGGCACCCGTTTGCACATCCATATCAGTGATGTAGAAATAAGCTGACATAAAGTTATAGCCAGCGACATCGTAGTGATAGCTCAAGGGCAAAAACCGATTCTTTTGCTCTTGGTCATTGAGGTCTGAGACAAACGTCCAGGTGAGGTGGCGAGTCACCTGGGTAGGCCAATATTGCAAATAGTCATGGGCAATGCTTAATAAAACCGGGTCTTGAGCAATGCGCTCAATGGCCGGGCAGTTGCTTGGGTTTTTGACTAACCCCCGCAGCACCGAGCGACCCGTAGGCAGCTGACCATTTTTGACATCATGCAAAAAAAACTCATCGTCGCTGCCTGGCTCGTACAGCACGTTTTGACAGGCAAAGTCGTGGATTTCCTGAACCATCGCGGCCGGCAGTTCAAACCCGAACGTCACGCTCTTATCTCTCAGGGCATCGCCCGCAACAGGGGGGGAAACGTCAGGAAAAACCGAACTTTCTCGCGGTTGTAATCGGTTTCGATAAAGACTGCCGTTGGTCTGTTGACGCTTCTTTTGAAAAAAGCTGTAGGTTTTACGGATCGTATTAAAACGACCCACCGTATGGTGCAGATCGCGTTTTTTGAGACGGGCTGAAAGGCGATTCCAGGCGACACTCAAATTCATATCAAGACTTCCTGATTACGTATAGCTACTGACGCCAAACAATTAGCAATTCGCCAATGTTGGGTGTTTATCCGGAAAACTCGCGAAACTCAGTATATATACGGAGCTGATGGATTTGTTTTCAGCGACTAGAGAGGAGTGAAACTAGCGATGAGGCAGACACCAGACTTTCTGTCTGGGGATTAAGGAACAGCTCGGTTTGAATGCTTGAGTCTTGATATCCAAAGGCGCAGTCGCGGCTGCAATGATTTTGATAGATGACATCGTGAGAATCGGCAAGCACCGCTGCTAT
>CALCPB010000852.1 GCA_937897665.1 uncultured Halomicronema sp.
CGTCTGCTTCGCTGCATCCTTCGATTATGCAGATCTTTTTGCAGCCTGGTGGGTTGGTGTCAGGCTAGTATGCCTACCCAACGAGGTTTCCTAGCGCTCAGCCTTACTGAAGAAAGCGATCGCCTCGTCCTTACCCACTGAGACATACCCCTGCGGCCCGCCAACGCCTCTGGTTTGATGGCCATCCTGGCCGTTCCTTTACCCGGATAGCCGTCACCGGGCGAGAACAAACTAAATAAGCGATATTGGCTGATGGGTCATCGTCACAGGCGCGAAACCTTGACCACAGTGTCGCGTCTTTGATCACAATAGAGGCATCCTCAGGGTTCACATCTATTACTTCAATGGAGTTATCTCATGGCGTCAGGTTCGGAGATTGAGCAGTTGCTCCAAGCGCTGAAAGATTGGCAAAAAGCGGTCAATCAGCTCACCAAAAAAAAGGTACCCCTCTCTGCCGCCGAAGCACAGCTCGCGCAAGCTCAACAAGCTGTGCTGGTGCATCTGGCTGACGAGGCGATCGCCGATAAGCTCGATAAGCTGATTTATAAGGCGATCGCTGATTGTCAGTCAGCCGAGGCCGTGCGCGAAACTTTGATCAAGGATGGGGCGTCTTTGATCACCATAGAACTGAAAACCGTCCATCCTTTGTCAGTCAGTCAGCATGAGCTAGAGCAACTGATTGAGCAGTTTCTCACGACGCCCGATCACGATAAACCACTTACCAGTAGCGATGAGGTGCAGTCAGCTTTTCAGCAGCTCAGTGAAGCCATTGCTCAGGCCTACCCAGCCACGCAACCACTCAGCCGCAAACCCAAAAAGCGCCGCCGTCGAGACCTGGCTATGGGAACGCTGCAAACGGCTTTGGGGGTAGGGTTACTGGCCGGTAACACCCAAATGGAGCCCACCGTCGCTGGAGCCTCTTATATCTTGGGGGGCAATGCCCTGTTGGCGGCGTTAGCTAACCTGGTCGGGCGATTGCCCATGACCCAAGTTTCGGTTGATTAATGGTCATCTTTAGGCTGGCGAGGATTAGTCACTACCAGCTCAAATATCCAACCCGGCAGTTCCTTAATTTTCTCTGCCATCCGCCGTAGGTCTTCAAACCCGTTAAGAGACAAGCTTTCCCGTGTTCTCACTTCGACGGCAATGACCTGATTCGCCCCTTTAGCAATAATGTCGAGCGGACATTTCGACAGCCCCTCAGGTAAATCTGTGGCCTCGGGGTACACCGTCACCTCGTAACCTTCGTTGCGATATTCCCGCGCGAGTTTGAGTACCCGCCGATGTTCTAAGCTGGATTGATGATTGCGATAACTCATAGAAGCGATCTGCAAGAACTCACTATCCTAAATCAGCCGGATCTGGGGCATGTTCTATCCTAACATGCACAAATTCTACCCCTTGAATAAAGCCTTCAGCTAAGAGCGGCGACATGCCTTTGACCCGAAAGGACCCGTTCAAGTTTTTGCGGCGGCTCACCACATCTGTCACCTGATAGTCATGCTCATAAATGACGCTAGCCAAAGCAGTGCGCACGGGTTTAATGATGTTGTCGCTGTCGGGCACGCTGTCTTCGTTGCCGCTGCGGGTCTCAAAATAATAGGTCAGCCGAATCCTGACAAACGCGTTATCGGGGCGATCGCTGGCCCATGACTGCCTAGCCGCCTGACGCACTCGCTTGACCCACGCCTGCAGCTTCGATTTATCTTTGGTTTGGTTTGAAACAGGCCGACCGGGAAGGATGAATTCGCAAGGAAGCACAAGATTGACCGGGGGATACACCAACGCATCTAACCATCGACAGCCGGAGGACAAACGCCCTGTCAAAGCGACAGCAAGGCTTCTCTATAGTAAATCTGTCCTGGTTTATTAATCGATGACGTTGCTGGCCCGCAAAAGGTGTCGCGCTGCAACCCGCAACTCAAGTTCTATGCCGGTGTTGGCTTGCCGATTGCCCCATCAGCAACGCTGACGGGGCTGGCTGGCGCATGGCTCCTTTACTGGCAATTTCTTAACGCTCAGTCGGCACACGTCCCAACTGAGCGCCGTAGCCAAAGTTAGACGGACAACTCATCCCCTCGGTGATGCCGGGCGCTAGCGACCGCTATTCACCGAGCCAAGCCGCTCGCCTGTAAGCTTCATCCCCCCGCCCTATCTGCCTCGTTGCGAACCGAACCAGCGTTGCCCAACATTCACAGGCACACCCATAGGCTGATCAGCAATGGCAGTGGTGAATGCTGATCCATCGCTACCATTGCTTAAACAAAGCGTTCGCGATCCGTTGCCTCAGACATAGCGGAGCTAGACGACGGATAGCTCAACAAGGCCCGCGATCGCCATCGCACACAGAACCGCGAAAAGATAGCGAGGCACGCCGTTGCCGCCATAACTGGCATTGTCGGCCCGGCGCTGAAAAAAGGCGTATACGTTGGGCGCGCCCATGATGAGAAAGATAATCCCCAAGACACTCAGCTTAGAGCTCTGGGGCTGACCGAAATCGGGATTCAGTTGGTTAGTTGTCATTACAGTTATCCAAACTCAATTGACTCGGTAAAACACTGGTGTCAGCGGGAGTGGCTGACGGTTGAGCGCAGTTGGTCGGTGTGCTCTGTAGACTATGAGCAATCGCAAAAACCGGCTGCACTTGCCAAAATCGCAGAGGCTTAAACACACTGCCGGCAAATTTGCCTTGAAACCGTCAACAGCACATTTAGTCCCGTTCACTCAGTTGTGTAACACTTTATTAAGTATACGTGACTTTGACGTGGGAAATTCTACCTAAGCTGAATTTTATTTCGCTACAAAGAAAAAATAAGTGCAAATACTCACCTTTGATTCGGGTGTTGCCTGTATCTTGTCGGCTTGGTAAATCCACGTTCGCGGTGGATAGAGTCCAGACGGCTGGATGATTCTTGAACCTGCTCAGGCAGGTGCGATAGTGAGGGCACGCCAGTTTGATCGGGCGATGATTCACATAAGGGAGCCTGTTATCTTTGTTTGCGGCTATTACTACGACCCCGGCCGGGGCGCGATCGCTGATTCCCGTTTGTACGGCTTTGCCCGCGACGCTCTGGGTGCCTCAATCTGTAGCCATTGCTCTTGAACCCACTGCCGATATCACGATACAGGGTTACTCAGGGCCGCTACAGAATACGATCGCAGCCTTATGGAACGAGCAAACCGGCCTGATCTTTTGCCTGGCTACGGGGGCGGTCGTGCGGCTGATCGCACCTTTGCTGCAAGATAAACAGACAGATCCCGCTGTGGTGGTGCTGGATGAAGCGGGTCAATTTGCGATCAGTCTCTGTGGCGGCCATCAGGGCGGTGGCGATCGCCTGACACAGCGCCTCAGTCATCTATTAAATGCTCAAGCGGTGATTACTGGCTCCGCCCATCACCTACATCTGCCGGGGATCGATCTATTAGGGCAGCCCTTTGGCTGGACAAAAGGCAGTGGCGACTGGACGCGGGTGGCCAGCGCAATCGCCCGGCAAGCCCCGGTGCAGGTTATTCAAGATGCGGGTTCAGCAGTTTGGCAGCAGCATTTGCCTGCCGAGCATTCTTTTCAGTTTGGCTGGCCAGAGGTGCCGCCCCTGTCGCCCGAGCCCTCTTCAAGTCCCCAAGCGCGGGTGTGGATTAGTCCGATCCAGCGTCGTTTTGCGCCCGAGGCCGAGTTGCCAAAAGTGCAGTGGCATCCACGGGTACTGTGGTTGGGTATCGGTTGCGAGCGCGGTACCTCACAAGCATTGATTGCTCAAGCGATCGCCACTGTCTGCCAAACCCATCATCTGGCTCAGGGGGCGATCGCGGGGATCGCTACGATTGATCTCAAAGCTGATGAGGTCGGACTCGTGCAGCTTTGTCAGGAACGACAGTGGCCGCTGCAGTGCTTCACTGCTGCAGCGTTGAGCAAAATTCCTGTGCCTCATCCTTCCACTGTGGTGGAAAAAGCGGTCGGTACTCCCAGTGTGGCTGAGGCTGCCGCACTATTAGCTGCCCAGCAGCATTCTGAGGCTGGGAGCGACCTGCAGCTCAGCGTTACCAAGCAGGTCTTTCGGGAGGCGGAACAACCGGGGGCCGTAACCGTGGCGATCGCCCAGGCCCAGCAGGAATATACGGGACGAATCGGTCACCTGGCTCTCGTTGGTACCGGCCCCGGCAGCTTGGATCAGATCACGCCAGCGGCCAAGGCCGCGATCGCTCAGGCCGACGCCGTAATTGGCTATCGCCTCTATATTGATCTGATTCGGCCCCTCTTGCGACCGGGGCAAATCGTTGAGCCCTGGCCGATTACGCAGGAACAACAGCGGGCCGAGCGGGCGATCGCCCTGGCGAACTGGGGGCTCAACGTTGCCGTCATCTCTTCCGGTGACTGCGGCATCTACGCCATGGCCGGTTTGGTGTTGGAGACGCTGCAGGCCCAAGGCTGGGACGGTCAAACCCCGACTATTGCCACCCTTCCCGGCATTTCGGCGCTGCAGTCAGCGGCAGCTCGGGTCGGTGCGCCGTTGATGCATGATTTTTGCGCGATTAGCCTGAGTGACCTGCTCACTCCCTGGCCCGTAATTGAGAAGCGTCTGCAGGCGGCGGCGGCAGCCGACTTTGTCATCGCCCTCTACAATCCCAAATCGCAGAAACGGACAGAACAGATCGCGATCGCCCAGCAGATTCTGGCGCAGCATCGAGCGCCTGAAACTCCGGTCGCGATCGTGCAATCGGCCTACCGCCCGGACGAAAACATTGTTCTGACGGATGTGACTCACATGCTCGAACCGGCGATCGACATGTTGACTACCGTGATCATCGGCAACCGCAGTACTCAGCTATATGCCGGTAAGCTGATTACGCCTCGGGGCTACGCTACCCAGCGGGCAAATGGCACTGTCGTAGCAGAGCTCCCAGATTGAAAGATCACGCTGACAACTGTCACTCCCCTGCCTAAGCTGGGAAGTCTACGGAGGAATGGCTTTCTCAGAAAATCGTTATCTGAACGCCGAACTTATGTCTTCCCCTGAGATTTCTAACGATATTGTCTGGCCGCAAATTTCGGTCATCGTGCCGATTTACAACGGCGCAGCCGATCTGCCTGATTTAGGCAAATGCCTGTGCTGCCAGACGTATCCCCGCGATCGTGTCGAGTATCTGCTGGTTGACAACAACAGCACCGACGACACGGCTGCGCAGCTACAGCAGCTACAGGCGACTGGGCAGGACTTAGGTCTGCAAATTCAGCCGCTGTCTGAGCCCCAGATTCAAAGCTCCTATGCGGCTCGTAACCAAGGCATTCGAGCTGCGACCGGCGAGATTCTGGTATTTACCGATGCTGACTGCCGCCCTCATGCTGACTGGCTCGTCAAACTGATCGCCCCCTTTCAAGATGTTGAGGTGGGTGTGGTAATTGGCGAAATCGCCGCTTTGGCCGGTCATAGCCTGTTGGAAAGCTATGCCGAGTATCGGGAGACGCTCACCCAGCGCTACACCTATGCCCACCCGTTTTATCCCTACGGGCAAACGGCGAACTTAGCCATCCGTCAGGCCGCCTTTACACAAGCGGGTCTGTTTCGGCCCTACCTCACGACGGGCGGCGACGCTGACCTCTGCTGGCGGGTCCAGATGGCCACCGATTGGCAAGTCTTCTTTGCCCAAGATGCTCTGGTGCGCCATCGCCACCGCTCGACCTTGAAGGATCTCGCCAGCCAGTGGCGGCGGTATGGGCGCTCCAACTTTTATTTGCACGAACTGCATGGCGTTGACCTCGGCCCCACCATGCCGCCCAAGGAAGTGGCGCGTCGCCTCGGTCGCTGGCTGCTCAAAGATATTGCCAAATCAACCTGGCAAATCATGCGCCGCCGCGCCCCGGCAGTGGCCCTGATCAGCGGGCCGTTAGACCTGTATTGTGCGAAATTGCGGGCGATCGGCCAGCGCCAGGCCCAACTCCCCGAGGCGGCGCGGCAGATTGACTGGTTAGATCAGCCAAGCTCTGAAGCGACTACCGTTTCTCCCCCACCATCGGTCACGACTTGAGGCGGCTTTCAATCAAAGATTGTGGTCAACGTCAAGCCACATATCAGGAAAATTAGAGTAAAACGATTCGCGGCTTCACCTTTGTAAGTCTCTAGCGCTGGGGCTGCAGTAGCACTCACACTGCCAACAGTCACTCTGCAATCAACGACAAGCTTGGCCCAGAGCAACTGATTCCCCGCTATCTGAGCGAATCGTCATTATCTTAAGCTCGTACGATCAGAGTGATTGGGGCATACTCAGTTAACAATGTGATAAACGGTTCTGAATCATTCAAAATACGATATTGAAACAATGTTTTCTAAACCCATCAAATGTTTTCTGTGCTTTGGTCTTTTGGCGCTTGCGGTCAGCTGCAGTCGTGGCAACCGTACTGCAGATACCGACCTTGAGACGGTTGCTAGCGCAGCCGAATTGACTGCTGATCAGGTGCTTGTGATCGGGGATATCTCCAGCGATCCTGCTGAAAAAATCGCCCTTTATCAGCCCCTTGCTGACTATTTAGAAAGCCGTCTGACCGATGTTGGCATTGAACGAGCCACCGTTAAAATTGCCCCCGATCTGGACACTATGCAAACTTGGTTGAGCAATGGTGAGGTCGATCTCTATTTTGATAGCCCTTATCCGGTCATGGTAATGAGCACTAGCACCGGGGCCAAACCGCTGCTACGCCGCTGGAAAAAAGGCATCGCTGAATATCACAGCCTGATCTTTACCCTAAACGAGAGCGACATTCAAACGACAGCAGACCTGGTAGGCAAACAAATTGCCTTGGAAAGTAACTTTTCTACGTCTGGCTATATGCTGCCTCTGACTTACTTGCAGACCGCTGGACTGAGTCTAGTTAATCAATCTACAGCTAGTAATACCCTTCAGGCTAATGAGGTGGGCTTTATTTTCAGCGCTGATGAAGACAACACTGTCGAACTGGTCCTCAGTGGTGAAGTCGACGCCGGAGCTTTAGACAACGGCACCTTTGCTGAGTTGCCAGATGAGGTGAGATCCGCTGTAAAAATTGTGCTAGAGACTGAATCCGTGGCTCGACACATTGCCTTAGTGGGGGCGCAAACATCGACCGAACAAAGTGACGCGATTAAAGATCTCTTGCTCGCTATGGATGCCTCATCAGAAGGGCAAGCTGTTTTAGAAAGTTTTGAAAGCACGGCAAAATTCGACGAGTTCCCAGTCGAACAATCGATCGATCGCCTTGAGGAACTCTACAAACAGACACTGGAATAAATGCTGAAGCTTCGTCGTCCTCAGCGCCCAGCCGGCTCTCTCGTCAATAAGCTGACAACCGCTATGAGCTGTTTAGCGGTTGCGGCGGTGTTGGTTGTGAGTGGATTCTCGCTTGCGCGTGAGCGGGCTAATTTTCGTCACGAGCTGGAACAACAAGCCGAACTGCTGCTCGACACGTTGTCGGTGGCTAGCAGAGATGCTCTGTATTTCAACCAGTTTGATGCTGCCAGCAAGATTGTCAATTACCTCGGTCAAGACTTTCAGAACGAGCAGTCTATTGTCATGGCTCGTCTTTACCAAACCGATGGCCGCATCCTGGCAGATGCTTTTGCGGCCGATCAGCAAACTTTCAGTCTGGCATCCGATCCCTTCGGTCAGGCGCTTTTGGCAGATGATGCGCTTATTACAGATTGGGAGTCGCAGCGCCTGATTGTTGGTAAGTCGATTATTGTCGGCGATGAAACGGTGGGGGCTATGAGTGTGGGGCTATCTACCCGACCACTGCAAGCTAAGCTCCGGAAAACGCTGTTAGAAGGACTGTTTGCCGCGCTCTTAGCCGCCATTGGCAGCTTCTTGCTGGCCCGATTTATCAGTCGCTCGATTACTAAGCCCTTAAAACAACTCACCACGGCAACTCAACAGATCACCGCTGGGGAATGGGGGCAGGCGATCGCCCTCAACACCAATGATGAGCTGACTACTCTGGCCCATGCCTTTAACCAGATGCAAGGGCAACTGCATGAGTTGGTGGCATCTTTACAACAGCAAACCCAAGAATTAGAACAGAGCCAAGGCCTGGCCCAGTCTCGGGCCACTGAGCTAGAGCAGACGCTGCAAGAACTGCATCAAACGCAAGCGCAGCTGATTCAACAAGAAAAGATGTCGAGCTTGGGGCAAATGATCGCCGGGATTGCCCATGAAATCAACAATCCAGTTACCTTCATTCACGGCAATTTAGCCCCCGCCAACGCCTATATTGAAGATCTCCTCGCTTTGATCGATCTGTATCAAAAAAACTATCCTGAGCCGCCGCGCGAAATTGCGGCTGAGCATCAATCCATTGATCTGCCTTTCATCAAAAAAGACATTGTTAAAATCCTGTTTTCGATGCGCATCGGGGCCGAGCGGATCGCGGGCATCGTGAAATCACTGCGCACCTTTTCACGTTTGGACGAGTCGCTGTGCAAGGCGGTCAATTTACACGATTGTTTAGACAGTACGTTGATGATTTTGGCCCATCGCCTTAAAGCCACTGATCGTCGCCCAGAGATTGAAGTTGTCAAAAGCTATAGTGAGCTGCCGCCCATTGAATGTTATGCGGGGCAGCTCAATCAGGTCTTTATGAATGTCTTGACGAACGCGATCGAAGCTCTAGAAGATAAAGCCGCTAACATTGACGGCGAAGCCCAAAAGAAGTCCCCTTTACAGATCCGCCTGCATACCAAAATGCCTTCGGCTCATCAAGTCTTAGTTCAAATTGGGGATAATGCTGCGGGGATGCCGGCGGCGGTGCAATCAAAAATCTTCGATCCGTTTTATACAACGAAACCGGTTGGCCAAGGCACTGGCCTGGGATTATCAATCAGTTATAAAATCATCACGAACTTACACGGTGGACAGTTCACCTGCCAATCGATACCAGAGCAGGGAACCGACTTTTTTATCCAAATTCCCGTTCACCAAGCGGCAAATACCTGAGTTGCTTAAGCCGCCTTAATAGAGCTTTGGCCCGATTGCTTGGGACACCTGGTCAGGCGATTGGACTCAGCGCCTCAGCAATCAGTCTCGCAGTTTCGTCTTGACCAGACTGATGGGTTGTGAAAGTCCTGAAGTTCTCGACAGAGACTATTGCCCCAACCGGATCTAGGACGGGCTGGGGGGCGGTTTCAGGCGGCGCAGGACAGAAAACAGGGCCGGTCGCATTGCTGGCGGAAAAATAGCGATCAGCTGACCAATTTTGGCCTTTTGCGCGGAATGGGCTTTGCCCTGCTGCAAGAGGGCTTTACCGGCTTGAGTGTCGCCTGCTTCAATCAGCCGCAGTCCGAGTAACAGCTGGGTTTCGTGCAGCCGCTGCTGGCGAATTTGTTCCAGCTTGGGGTCGGCAAAATCGTACAAATTGAGATACTGAATCTTGTCTTTTAGATAGGGAATGGCCCGCCCGATGCCCTGCTGTTCGGGGTGAAAGCGGTATTCCATCAGACGCTCGGGCAGGTAGTAAGCCTGCTTGCCCGCCACGGCTAGCCGCACCAGCAGGTCGTTATCTTCACAGTTTTGCAGATTGGGTCGCATGTAGCTGACCTCATCCAGCACGCGTTTGCGAAACAGTGTGGCCCCAATTTGCAGGCTTTGCTGATCAAACACGCGAGCGGTCAAATCGGCAATGGGGCCTGCCGGTAGCGTTGTGCGGCCCCATCGGGCGGAGTTGGTGGCCGTCAGGTCGGGTTCGCGTTGGCTGTCGCTGTTGATTACCCAGTGGTCGGTGCTGACAAAATCGATCGCGGGGTGCTGGTCAAGAATCGCGGTGGTGGCGCGCAAAAAATCAGGGGTGAGGCGATCGTCGTCATCGAATTTGATGAAGTATTCGCCCTGGGCCGCTTCAAAGCCCGAAATCATATTGTTGCTTTTGCCAATGTTGTGCGGATGGCGCACGTAGCGCAGGCGTGGGTCTGGCAGGCTCGCCATCAGCTCGGGAGTGTCATCTTGGGAGCCGTCGTCACATACGATGATCTCAAAATCGTCGTAGTTCTGCGCTAGGACGCTGGCGATCGCCTCAGCCAGAAATTCTGACCGATTATAGGTGGGGATACAAACGCTAACCTTGACCATGGATGACCTTATCGCGTTGAGACTGAAAACTGCTGGGGTCAGCGGCTCCGTCAGGCAACAGACTTGACCGGACTAGAAAAAGTTGCCTGCCTTACTGTAAATTGCCCATCCGGTTGGCGGGAAGCCACAGCGGGTGTCAGTGATTTTTCGGGGCAGACTTCATGTCAGCGAGGTGAGGCGGGCATACTAGCTCAGCTTTGGTACACCCATGAGCACCGGCGGCGATCGCCTTTGCCCAGTACCGTTTGTCCCGCGCCGAGACGCTGTCACCCTGCTGCCCATGAAAATTTTAATGCTGTCGGCCACATTTCCTTTTCCCCCCACGCGTGGGGGCACTCAGGTGCGCACGTTCAATCTGCTGAAGGGATTGGCAGGGCACGAGGTCACCCTGGCCACGCAAACTGACGACACTGTCACCCCCGATGAGATTGCCGGTCTGAGAGCGGCGGTTAGCGACCTGCAGGTGTTTCCGAAACCGCAGTCTCCGAGTGCTGGCGGCGTGCTGGGTAAAGCGGCGCGATTCGGCCAGTTTCTCATCGGGGGCACACCTCCGAGCGTGACGGCCAACTTTTCAGCGGCGATGCAGGCCTGGGCCGAAGCCGCTGTCAAGGCTCAAGCCTTTGACGCCCTCACCTGTGAGCACAGTGTCAATGAGCGCTATGTGTCGGCTCGGCTGCAGGCAGCGGTGCCAAAGCGTATCGTCAATATTCACAGCTCAGTGTACGGCACCTGTAAACAGCAGCTCGCCTCGGGCACTGCCGAAAAGCCCTGGCGCGATCGCCTCAACCTCTCCCTGCTGAAACGTTACGAGCAGCAGTATTGCCAGAAGTTTACCGATTTAGTGGTGACGACGCCAGAAGATGCGGCGCAAATGCATGAGCTCTGCCCGCAGCAGCCAGTGCATGTGGTGACTAACGGCGTTGATCTCGACCTGTTTCCCCAGCGCTCGCGCGATCCGGGCGGATATCATCTGGTGTTTATCGGTGCGATGGATAACCTGCCCAACATTGATGCCGCGACCTTCTTGGCCCAAGAGCTGTTTCCGCGGGTACGTCAGCGATATCCCGCTGCTAAACTCTCGCTGGTAGGTTCACGTCCGACTGCCGAAGTGATGGCCCTGAAGGCATTACCGGGAGTGAGTGTGACCGGGCGCGTCCCTTCTATGGTGGACTATTTGCATCAGGCGACGGTGTGCGTGATTCCCATGCGGGCCGGCTATGGCATCAAAAACAATACGCTGGAAGCCATGGCCGCGGGCAGTGCGGTTGTGGTCAGCGATCGCGGCTTAGAAGGGCTGTCGGTAGACGGGGCCAACGTGCCGCAGCGAGCATTGCGAGCTAATGATATCGAAGCTTACGTCGCCGCCATTGTTCAACTTTTTGAAAATCTTGATCTCCGAGCCACCCTGTCGCATAACGCGCGCACTATGATTGAGGCGGATTATACCTGGCAACAAGCTGGGCACACCTATGGCCAGATCTTGTCTGCTCGCTAGCGCTTGCGATGTCGATGCCCCCCTCCCCTCCCTCTAAAGATTCCTTAGCCGCCGGTTGGGTGTTTAAACCGGCCAAAACTCACCAACCGACGCAGCTTACCCCCATTACCCCTCGCGTTAGTGGAATCGCTCGCCTGGTGCGCCTGCTGGGGTTGACTGCCTTGTTAGCGGGGGCTGGTACGGTCGTTGGCTTTAGCTTGTGGACCAGTGCCGTGTTGATTTTTCGTCCTAATCCGCCGCAGTGGCTGACTGCTTATTTGCCCGATGGCCGCCCCTGGGGCGATGCCCCTCTGCAAAGCCTGGCTGATATTGAGGCGGAGCTGTCGTCCCAGCAGTCTTTGGGCGACCTCGTCGATCTGTCTCAGCTTAGTGATGCCGCTGAGCTGCAGGGCCTCCAGCTGTTACCGATTGTTGAAACGCGATCGCCCTGTAGTCGTAACTGTGACCAGATCGTCGAACTTCGGCTCTACAGCAGCCCGGCGGCTGACTCACTGCAACTGCTCGATCAGCTGCGGGTACAAGGCCCCTCTGAGGCGCAGGTGTTAGACCCGATTGCTCGCGGTGATACCGGCACCATGGGCTCGACCCATCGGTTACCCTTGGAAGCCCTCAAACCGCTGCATGAGGAGGGTTTACCCGGTGGCTGGTTAACGCTCACCGGTCGTTGGCACCGGCAGGGCAGTCCCGTGCTCTATGGGCAACTGCTTTACGTGGATGCCCAAACTCGACGACTGCAGTCTGTCCTCAATTGGCAAAGCCCAACGGGTCGCTTGCCCGCCTGGCATAACGTCGATCAGGTCGGACTCCCCGAGCTGCTGGTCAATCAGAGTACTGGGTTAGAACCCGATTTTTATCTCTATCGCGTGAGTCGGGCCAATGCGGCCAACACGACCACTCGCCTGCAGGAAATTTCGCTCGCCCCGCTGCCGTTGCCGCCAGATACAGCGCCCGAGCCTTATCAAAATGCCCTATTTTTAGCCAAACAGGGGTTGTGGTCAGAAGCTCAGGCGCTGCTGTCGCCGCTTAAAACCCAACTTGCTGAGCAGTGGTCGCCCGATTTGGAACAGCAGCGCCAGCTGATCATGCTGCATGCCAAATTTAGTCAGAACCAGGCTAATCGCGATTGGTCACAGCCCAGCCAAAAGCTGCTGGCCCTGCTGCTAGATGGTCAGTGGCAGGCGGCGTTAGACCCGGTTAAAGCGGCTGAACCGGGCTTTGAGCGGGCCGTGCTGCCGCTACTAGAGCGCGAATCGGCGCGGGTGTGGCAGCGGCTCAGCGCCAGTCTCAAGGTCACCCCCCAGCAGCCGGAAGCCCGACTTTGGGGGGCGCTGCTGCTGTTAGCGAAGGAGAATGAGAAGGCGGCGCTGGCCTGGTTTAACCCTAATCAACAGGCGACCTTGAAAGCTGAGTTTGACGCGATCGCTCAGCAGGTCGCGCCCCCCGCGCTGCCTGCCCCGGTGATCGCGACGGGCAACTCCCCAGGCGCGGCCAGTCCGGCCTCAACGACCGCATCGACTGCGCCATCAGCGGCGTTAGGAGGGCTGTTGGGCACCGTCGCCGCCCTTGATAGCCCCAATCTCAATGCTTGGCAGCCACCCGACGACGACGAACTGGCCCTGACTTCCGGGGAGCGATGGTACTCCATTACGGTGCAGGCCAGCTACGATCAGCAGGGCTGGCAGTCTCAACTACCGATGCTGACCGTGGCGTCGGCCCAAGGTGCCAGCGACCTACTGCAAACTCTGGGGCTCAGCCCTGGTGCCCGGTTGTCGCTGCTAAACCCCACGACCGGGCAAACCGGGCCAACCGTTCAACTCAGAGCCGTGCAGGCACAGGGGGCAACCATCGCCCTGCTGGCCAGCGGGCCAGCCACCGCAGCGGGGACACCCTGGGTCGTGACGACGTCTGGTCAGTGGCGAAGCCCTGCTGCGATCGCCTCACAATCATTCTCAGCGCTCTGGCAAAGTCAGCCCGAGCTGGGCGATCGTCTGGCCGCGACACTGCAAACTCACTTGAAGGCTGAGCCTACGGCCCTGCAGACGGTATTACAGCAGAATTCTGCTCTGGCCACCGTCCGCCGCGTTAATTTGCTCAACGAAGCGGAGCCCGCGATCATGCTGACACTCGCGCCCGAGCTGGCTCCCAGCCTGGGACTAACGGTGTCTGACCCCACGGTTATTGACCTCGTAATTTCGCCATCCGGTGAGCTGCTCTATAGCGATCTGTGGGGCCAGTCTGCGGCTTTGGTGGGCTGGCTGCAGCCGCCCGCTGGCCCGGCAGCTTTGGTGACGCGCCAAGGCGATCGCGTCGAATTGCTCATTTGGTCGCCGCAGAACCGGCAGTTTCAATAATCCTTGAGGAGGGCGATCGCCCCCAAGGTCTAACAATGCCGCTAAGGCATGGCCAGGACTGGGTAACAGCACGTTCGCCCAGCGTCTGCTTTATTCGCTAAGGAATGAAGATGATATAAATTCCGCAATTTGGCTGGGGGGCAAAGCGGGAGCACATTTCCTCCCCTGGGAGGGATCGCGGGGTGGGTTGGCCATGAGTGCTGGAGACCGAATCCACCCCGCCTATGGCACTCCTCCCGAGAGGAGAAAACTGGCACATGATTAAATTTCCGAGCCTAAGAACGACTGGTGTTTAGGCAGCCATCAAGCCCAGCTGCTGCATCACTTCCAACAGATTGCACTCGTACCACCACTCCACAATCTTGCCGCCGGCAATGCGCAGCAGGGTAAAGTCATTGACTTTGACCCCTTTACCCGTGGGAGGAACCCCTAAAAACTCGCCGGTCTGGGTGCCTTGAATGGTGGTGCGATACACCACTTTATCGCTCTCCGCAATCACATCCCCCATTGTTTGATAAATATCCGGAAAGCCTTCAAAGAGGCTGGCGTTAAAGGCTTTGTTGGCCTCCAACCCAGCGATCGGTGCGGCAGCACTGTTGAAATGATAGATAACATCCGGACTCATCAACTCATCCCATATCTGACGCCAATGGGGCTCGGTACCCCACCCCTCCTGAGCAAAGCGGAGCGCGATCGCTTTATTGTCTTCGAGCAAAATAGTCATCCAATTTCCTCAATACGCAACCGTATGGATATAGATTAATGAGGCTGTTTATGAATGTCAATACGCCACCGTATGGCCAAGCGAAACGACGCCTCAAATCTGACCCGGCAGGATTGGATCCGTCAGGGACTGCAGGTTTTGGCCAAAAGTGGTGTCGAGGCCGTGCGAGTCGAGCCTCTGGCCAAACTCATGGGGGTCACCAAGGGGAGTTTTTATTGGCACTTCAAAAATCGCGGAGACCTATTGGAGGCGGTCTTTCAGGCCTGGATGGAGCGCCAAACCTACGGCATTATTGAACAGGTGGAAGAACTCGGCGGTGATGCCACGAATAAACTGCTCTACCTGTTTGAACTGGCGGTTCAGGATGATGGTCGGGTCGAGAATGCGATTCGAGCTTGGGCCACCCATGATGCGAAAATTACGACGCTGTTGGCTCAAGTCGATCAACGCCGTTTGGACTATACCCAAGACTTGTTTGTGCAGATTGGCTTTGCCCCCGCTGAGGCGCTGGTGCGGGCGCGGATGGTTTACTATGCGCTAGTGGGTGAATTTACCATCGGCACCCGCAGCGATCAAGCTGAGCGACTCGCTGAGATCCGCCTGCAGCACGCGATTCTTACGCAACCAACCTGAGTTTGTTTGGCTGGCAGATGAACGCTGAGATGACGCACACTATTGATCCGTAAAGCCAGCTCATTCACTAAGCAATTCGACTGCATGACGATACCACCCATTCACGTAATTGGCGGCGGCCTCGCGGGCACCGAAGCCGCCTGGCAGATTGCTCAGGCGGGCGTGCCCGTCATTTTGCATGAAATGCGCCCCCACAAGCAGTCACCCGCCCACCACAGCGAACATTTGGCGGAGCTAGTGTGCAGTAATTCCTTTGGGGCGCAGTCGAGCGATCGCGCCTCGGGTCTGCTGCATGAAGAGTTGCGGCGATTGGGCTCGATTGTGATTGGCAAAGCCGATGAGCATCAGGTGCCAGCGGGCGGGGCTTTAGCGGTCGATCGCGGCGTTTTCAGCCGTGAGCTGACGGAAACCTTGGCGAATCATCCCCACATTGAGCTGCGGCGCGATGAGGTGCAGCAAATTCCCGATGACGGCATTGTGGTGCTGACGACTGGCCCGTTGACTAGCGACGCGCTGTCGCGAGATCTGCAGCGCTTCACCGGGCAGGCGTACATGAGCTTTTTTGATGCGGCCAGCCCGATTGTGGTGGGTGAAAGCATCAACCATGAGGTGGCCTTCCTGGCCTCGCGCTACGATCGCGGCGAGGCGGCTTATCTCAACTGCCCGTTGAATCGCGAGCAGTACCAACAGTTTTGGCAGACGCTCTGTGAGGCGGAACAGGCGGAACTGAAGGATTTTGAACGCGAAACCGCCAAGTTTTTTGAAGCTTGTCTGCCGATTGAAGAAATGGCGCGACGGGGCGAAGACACGATGCGCTATGGCCCGATGAAACCCGTGGGCCTGTTCGATGCTCGCCTGGGTCACTTCAAGGATCCCGCCCTGAAGGACAAGAAGCCCTACGCGGTGGTGCAACTGCGGCAAGAAGACAAGCAGGGCAACCTGTGGAACATGGTCGGCTTTCAGACGAACCTGCGTTGGGGCGAGCAAAAGCGCGTCTTTCGCCTGATTCCGGGTTTGGAAAATGCCGAGTTTGTCCGCATGGGCGTGATGCACCGCAACACCTTCATCAATTCACCAGAACTGCTGAGCGCACCCTTGCAATTTCACCAGCGTCCCACCCTGCTGGCAGCGGTGCAGCTCGTCGGCACCGAAGGCTACACGGCGGCGACGGCAGGCGGTTGGCTCGCTGGCACCAACGCCGCTCGCGTAGCCTTGGGGCAGGAACCGTTAACCCTGCCAGTCAATATGATGATGGGCGCGTTAATCGACTTCATTAGCTCAGCGGAACCCAAGCACTTTCAACCCATGCCGCCCAACTTTGGCATCATCCCCGCGCTGCCTACCAAAGTCCGCAACAAGCGGTAGCGCTACTGTCACTACCGCGATCGCGCCCTCAACGACCTCACTACCTGGGCCAACACTCACGACATTTTGTTGCATCAGCGGGATGTGGTAGCGATCGCCTAGTAATACAAAAAAGGGAGTGTTGTTCGACATAATCACCCCCTCTAGAAATGAGACTGAAGGCGGTAGAAAGCCTTATGATGTAAGTGTTTGGATGACTTTTAGAGAGCATCACTATAGATGGGAAGGTTCTCTCTAATAATATTGTTAGCCTGTTTCGGTTAAGAGTGTGTTTGAGAATTCACTAGAGGTATCAAGCAACTTCTGAGTTATATATAAAATTACGAATATGACCACTAAATCTATATTTATTAGCTATCGCAGGTCAGATCGACCGAATCTAGCGTTTTGGCTACACGATGTTCTCCACAGCACTTTTGTTGATACGGAAGTGTTTATTGATGAGAAAGGTCTTCAAGCTGGGGATAAGTGGGTAGAACATCTTGAAAGGAATCTAAGATCAGCTTCAGTTCTGATAGTTGTTATTGGACCAGATTGGCTACGAGCACAAGACGAATATTTCCGTCGACGTTTAGATGGGCCGAGTGACTGGGTTCGTAAAGAGGTTGAGTTTGGAATCACAAACAACTTAGTGACTATTCCACTATTAGTCTCCGATGCAAAACTTCCTGATGTAAAAGCTTTACCAGAATCTCTTGTCCCTCTCTTAAGTAATCAGTCACTCGAATTGAGAACGGAATACTGGCGTGAGGATGTAAATGCACTCATTAACGCTATAGAGAAAAAAGGATTTCAACAAGCAATTAATGCTGAAATAAGCAATGTTGACTATCCTGCACCTGGTTATCAGCCTGCTACGCCTCTTTCAGAACCAGAGCTTGATAAAGAACTGCTCGAGCTATCTCAGTGGAAACGAGTCAACAGGAAGTTG
>CALCPB010000853.1 GCA_937897665.1 uncultured Halomicronema sp.
GTTTAGGGGCAGAGCGCGGCGACGGGCCAGGGCGTCGATGCAGTCAGCGGCCCAATGATCGCTGATATCTTGGGGGATCGGCGCGGCAGGCACAACGGGGCCGTCTTCATCGTTGAGGAGATCGTCAAGCAATCCTTGAGCCGTCAACTTGGGGGTAGTTGCCGCTGATGGGGGTTGCGCCAGCAGCGGCGTAAACACACCCATCACCAGCGCCAAAACCAGCCCCAGCGCCAGGCCCGTCATAAACCGTTGTGGGGTGGGGTGCGATCTCGATCGCCGCTGCCGTCCCGCCGATGGTGTCGTCTTTGGCCGTGCCGCCAGTACCGCATTGGGCTTTTAGCTTTTTCGCCAGTGCTTTTAACGTCTCCGGCTTATGTTGAAAGCCGCTGATCAGGGTGACTGTTTTGCCGCCGCGCCCTTTGCGACTCACCATCACTTTTACCGATTGTTTCTGAGGCGGTAGATCGGCCACCCCCCTTGCCGTCGCGGCAGTGCGCTCGGTGGCGAATTCGGAATAGGCGAGGCGATCGCCCGAAGACTGCTTGGCGCGCGATGATTTCTGCTTACCCATAAATCTCAGCGTAGAGAACGAACAGCGCTCGATAACGGATTGGCTGGGGACTTAGCCAGACTAATTTCTTACCCTACTACCGTTTTGTGCATAAAACAGCCACTGGGTCGCTCGGAAAAAAGATGCCAGTACCGACCGTTAACTTGCCCTAAGGCTGCGAAAAGCTATCTGCCCCGCAGTAAAGTTCTGTGCCCTCTCGAAGTGCGTCGCCTCCCGGTAGCCTGATACTGCCCCCGACTAGGCGATCGCGGATGCTGTCTGTTGTCTCTATTTCATGGCGTACTCGGGTGGCGCTCCCCCGGCTGGCCGACGGCACTCCGCACGGCATACCAGCCCACCGGAAGATTGGCCAGTTGTTTGATGGTCGGGTCATGGTCAGCCATCCGCCGCAGCGAAACGACCATGGCGTTCGCTGCCGTGACGTTGCCACCATCCAGGAATTGCCAGCCACCGTCATCTTCATCGTGGGTGACGTACAGAATTGGCGTGGAACCATCCAAAATGTGGACAAGCGTAATGACGGCGCAGTTGTCCGGGCTATCGAACGGCCAGTCGTCTTTCATGGCGATTTATTTCCTTGACTGTTAGATGATGATGATCTTGCCTTCTCTGCGTGAGCAGGTCAGTCGGACAAAGGTTGTCGAACTCATGTTTTTGAGACAAACTCTGATGTGAGAAAGCGAGGTTTTGTGACATTGGCGATCTCCTCCAGAGACGACTTTCGGTGTAACCGTCTTACTGCATTTGGTAATTTTCATGCCTGCGATTACAGCCCAGCCCTATCCCTATTCGCTACCGGCTGCGGGCCAGCTGGCGCTGGTGATTATTGATATGCAGCGAGATTTTCTAGAGCCCGGCGGCTTTGGGGAAGCGTTGGGCAATGATGTCTCGCCGCTGCGGGCGATCACGCCCAATATTCAAACCCTGCAGCAGACCTTTCGTGATCGGGGCTGGCTGATTATTCAAACGGTTGAGGGGCATCAGGCCGACCTGTCTGACTGTCCGCCTGCTAAGCGCGATCGCGGTCAGGCGGCGCTGAAAATCGGCGATCTGGGGCCGATGGGGCGCATTTTGGTGCTGGGTGAGCCAGGTAACGCGATCATTCCCGAACTGGCTCTTAAGGTCGATGAAATTGTGATTGAAAAGCCCGGTAAAGGGGCTTTTTATGCCACTCCGCTGCAGGCGATCTTGCAGCGCCACAGCATCACCCATCTGCTGTTTACCGGCGTCACGACTGAAGTTTGCGTGCAGAGCACGATGCGCGAAGCCAACGATCGCGGCTACGAATGTTTGCTCGTTGAAGACGGCACCGCCAGCTATTTTCCGGAGTTTAAGCAGGCGACTTTGGCCATGGTACGCGCCCAGGGCGGCATCGTCGGCTGGACGGCAACGACGGCTCAGGTGCTGGCGGGGCTGGGTGCCTAGAGGTCCGACCAAGGGCACTGGGCGAAAAGCCCATTTCCTGTCCAACCCTGCCAGCAAGCGTTGTATCTCAAGGGTATGATTCCAGCGCGGAGCCCTAGGCTTCGCCCGTGATCGAAAGTGACTCCACCCAAATGCGTGGGCAGACCCCCCCTGGCGTAATCTCCGGTTCAGCTTCCACATGAATAATCGACTGCAGCAGTTCCCGAAAGTCTCCGGCCACCGTTGCCGACTCGATGCTGACCTTTTCACCTTTGTTGACCAACCAGCCATCAAACGGCAGTGAAAAAGAGCCCTGCAGCGCGTTGACCCCGGCATGCAGCGCCTGCACATCGTCGATAAACACGACATTTTCTGCGGTGTCTAGGCTTAAGGATTGGCCTGACGGCTGCCCCGCCATCACGTGATAAAAGTTAGCCCCCACGCTGACCTTCGCCCCAATGCTGGCATGGCCAGTGGGCTGAGCTCCCATCCGTTTGGCCGTCCCCGCACTGTGCAGAAAATTGCTCAGCACGCCTTCACTGATGATCGGCAGGCGGCGGGTGGGTGTACCTTCGCCGTCGAAGGCTTCGGGGCTGACGTTCTCAGCATGGAGGGCGTCGTCATATACCGTCAGCAGCGGCACTGCCACCTGACTGCCTAGCGCATCAGCGGTCGAGAGACTGCGGTTATCCAAAATGCTCTGGGCGTTGTACAGGTTCGAAAACGCATCTAGCAAACTCAAAAAGGCTTCGGCCGAAAAGACGACGGGATACTTGCCCGATTCGATTTTCTGGTAGTCCAAATGGCTGATGGTTTTTTCTGCCGCTTCGTGAATGCAGGCGGCAACATCCAGCTTCGGCAACCCTCGCTGAATCCGTACGGCTCCCGCCGATCGCGGCTTGCGGTTTTCCTGCTCGGTCTTGCTGTAGAGGTACACCGACGCATAGCTGCGCCCCTCTTGCCGCAGCGCGCCGTCACTGTTGAGATAAAAGCGATCGACCTCACGCTGGGCAATGCCGTTGTAGGGCACCGAGGCGATCGCGGGGTGAGCGTCGAGCAGAGCTTTTTCGGCCCCCACCAGCGCCTGAATCAAATCTTGAATATCGGCGGCGGGCACTTTGTCATAATCGACCGGGGGCATCGGCGCGGTCGCTTCGGGGCTGAAATCAGGCAAATTGTCCTTGGCGCCAAAGGCACTGGCATCGGCGGCGGTTTGCAGCGCTAGCTCAATGCCGCTGGGGTCGACATCAGTGGTGGTCGTCACCCCGACTAGGCCCTGCTCATTCCATACGCGCACAATCACGCTCGATCGCTGCGATGCCTTGACTTGTTTGGGTTCTCCCTGATCGACTTGCACACTGGTTTCGTCTACAGAAGACCCATACACGTCGTATTTGTGAATGCCTTGCTTTTGGGCACTTTCTTCGGCGTAGGCAGCAATTTCTTGAAGCGTTGGCATAGTCGTCCGCTGATCCTTTCAATATTCAGTCTGTGTCTATTCTAAAAGGCTGGGCGATCAGGCAGGGGAAATTTGCCCTGGAG
>CALCPB010000854.1 GCA_937897665.1 uncultured Halomicronema sp.
TCAACCAAGCGGCAGATCCGAGAAAGAAGCCGTAGATTACTTGCACAATTAGGGTCGGCGTGACCGTCATCGGCACCCAGCCCAGGGTCAAAATCATGTCGAGAACGAACCCGATTGAGGAGATCGCCACAAAGAGCATAAAGAGCGATCGCGGCAGTCGATAGGACTGAATAATCAACAGGGTCATGTAGAAAAACAAGAAAGACGCCAAAATCTCACTGAGAATGCCTCCCCAGCCCACAAAGGGGACAATCAGCAGCCGCAGCACAATGACGCTGAGGAGGTGGGTGTACTGAGGTGGAGAGACTGAACGATTCATAAATAAAGAATTTGCCATCACAATGTCATATCAACTCTATGAGCCCCACCCGCGATTAGTCTTGCCAAGATGATGTTTCAAGATGATTTTTAAGGTATTCACCCGACCGCCACCTGGGGAATCAGCAGATGGGAATCACAGTCGCCACCGAGGTGAATGACCTGAATGCCCCGATTAAAGGACACATCTTTTAGGTAAGGCGGCGAAGGAATAATGGCCTGAGCACTGACAATCAACTCGATCGCCTCGCCTGCGGCAAAAAAGGTACTGCTGGGATACAGCGCAATCTCCAAGGGCACAATTTCGCCCGGTTTCAGCTTTTCGTCTCTGGCCGCTTTGAGCACCGGATTCCACTCGGTAGATTTGATCGAATCAAGTTCGCGGCGAGCGGCCCGACCCCAGCCCCGCGTGACCATGTCCTGTTGATTCCCTACGGACCCGTAGAAGGGGACTGACTGCTGCTGGCGATCGCGCTTATTGATGGCCACAAAGATCCCCATATCGTCGGGACTGTCTCGTGGGTTCCGTCCAGGCCGTGCTTCCACCCACAGTCGCAGCTTCATGTAGCCCGTGAGTTCAGTGTCCTCAGCGAACATATATCGAAATGTCACCTGCCCCTGGGTGGCGGAGTAGGTCATTTCGCTAGCCGCTGCGGGCAGGTTGGGAGACAAGGACGACTGATCCGTGAGGTAAAGCGTTTGGTAATCAGTGCGGGCGAGCGGCCATTCGTTTTCATCCCGAACTGCGTGAATTTCATTTCGGCTGGTACGCACTTCGAGTCGCACAGGAGGCTTGTCCAGAAAACCATTGGACGTCTCTCCCTTGAGAAAACAATCCATAAAACGTCGAGTCAGCTCTTGGACTTCGGGTGAATAGAAGGCATCCCACTTGCCGGTGCGATGGGTGTACAGCCATTTATGCGGCGATCGCGCCTTCATAAATGCTCGAAAGCTGCCCATCGTGTGCAGTCCATGATCGGAGAAGGAGCCACACACCAGCATCGGCACGGTGATTTCGTCGAGCTTCGCCGCCTTCTCCTGCCAGAAATCATCGTAAAAAGGATGCTTGTCGACAAAATTAGTGGGAATGGCCCCTTCCGCTTCGACAAAATCTGCGAGAGTACCGTTAATCGCAGTCTTCACTTCAGTGGCCCACCAAAAGGCGGGAAACCCGAGCTCCGTGAGTCCGCTTCGCGTAAACGTATCGTGATACGGATCGGTGAGCCCTTCCCAAGGCGAAATGCAGCATAGAGACGGCGGCGGCCCGCCATAGGCTTGGCAAGCGGCCACGTGATATTGAGTAATCGCTAAAAAGCTGACTCCATTCAGCCCTACTTTGCCCGTACACCAAGGCTGTTGGGCGACCCACTCGATCGCCTCGTAGTAGCATTTGCCCTGATGCTCAGAAAATACGGAAGGATGTCCACCGCTGTTGGCGTAGCCTGGCAAATTCACGTTGACGACGGCATAGCCTGCGGGCACCCAGAAATTCGGGTCGGGGGATTCCCAACTGGTCAGCTTAGAAAATTTGGGTGTTCCGACTTGAGGAATCAGACGATATTGCTGCGGGGCACCCCCGAGCGGGGTTTTGCCTAAAGCGGGGGTGATGTGATTGTCGTAAGGATGGGCACACATCACCACGGGGACAGGTGCATTCTGCTCAGCCGCCTGCTCTGAGCGGTAGATATTGGCCGTTAGGCTAAACCCCTCACTCATGGGGATTTCCACATCGTACTCGCACAAAATATCGGGGTCTGCGTCAGTCAGTTCACATCGAGGATTAAACAACTGGCCGCTTTTGAGCGCATTCGTGACAATCGGTGCCAGGGCTTTAAGCGTATTCACAAGGTCTGTTGCTGATTGATTCAACTTCATAGAGCGCGTCTCATCTTGAGTAATACCAGTTCTGCAAAGTAGCGCTACAGCTCGAAGATCCCCCGCTGGCGCTGACCCCTTGTCGAAGGGGGCTACACACTTTTGGGATGAGTCGTCCAAATTCAGCGAATTGGTTAGGAACAATCGTTAGATAGGGGCAGCTCCATATAAAAAGCGGCGATGTTGCCAATTTCACACATCATTGTTTGCTGGTGTCGTCATCCAAAATTGGTTGAGGCAGAAGCGATCGCTGCGGTCAATCAAAATCAACTTATTTACGCTGAAAGTAGGCGTAAAAACTAAGTGCGATCGCGGTAGCTGAAATGATGGTCATCACGGTTCCGGGGACAAAATTGTTGTAGCCACCGAGGTCAATAAAGATGAAATAGCCGAGATCTAGCAGCCCCCCTACCAGGGCTGTGATAAAGATGGCGGCAACGCTTTCGCGCCAAATAAAGATGCCGCCAATAATCGTCACGATGCCAGCCCAAAGTAAATTGAAACCGTGCTGATTGATGATGGCCCCAACCGCATCTGGGTAATCCATTTCCAAGCTGGCAGGGTCTACGGCATCCGCAATACCGGCGGCGGCAGTCGCCGTATCGCCAGAGATGGTCATCACCCCAGCGAAGGCATGAACCAACCCCCAAATCACCCAAAGGACGCCGGATATTTTCAGCAGTATAGAAATCGTTTTTCGTGTCGAGTGGGTCATGGGAATTGTTTAATCCTGGGTGAAATTCTGTTGTTTGATAGCAATCAGATTGGTTTAAT
>CALCPB010000855.1 GCA_937897665.1 uncultured Halomicronema sp.
GCAGCAAGATATCGTTTCGGGCTATCCGGACAACACCTTTCGGCCCGAGCAAGCGATCACCCGAGCAGAATTTGCCGCGATCATTGGGCAGGCGTTTGAGTTGCCCCCGCGACGATCGCCCAAACAATTTACCGATGTGCCCTCTGATTATTGGGCCAGCGCCCTGATCGATCAGGTCTATCGGGCGCAATGGCTATCAGGCTTTACGAACGGCACCTTTCGGCCACAGCAGTTAATGCCCCGAGTGCAGGTCGTGGTGGCCCTCGCGGCAGGCCTGGAACTCGTGGCGCTGCATCCCGCCGCTGAGGCCGTAAAACGCACCTTTGTCGATGCGGCGAGCATTCCCCCCTACGCGATCGCGGGCGTTGCCGCAGCGTTAGAACAGGGCCTGATCGTCAGCTATCCTCAGCGCGATCGCTTGCGCCCCCTGCAGCCCACAACGCGAGCTGATGCAGCGGCGTTTGTCTATCGCGCTCTGGTTGAGCAAACCGGCATCCCCAGCGTGCTGTCGTCCGAGCTAATTGCCACGCTGGAGCCCACTGATACTCTCCCAAGTCAGGCCGAACGCCGGGGCGTGTGGCTGACCAACGTGGATAGTGAAGTTTTATTTTCGCGCCAAACTCTGGCGGCAGCGATTGAGCGGCTGGCAGACTGCGGTTTCAATACCTTGTATCCCACTGTGTGGAATGGCGGCTTTACTCTCTACCCGTCGGCGATCGCCGAGTCGGTGTTGGGCGAACGGCAACGTCTGCGCCCCAGAGGCAGTCGCGCTGCCGAGCCTGCCCGCGACTACGACATGCTGCAGGAATGTGTGGCCTTAGCTCACGCCCAGCAGTTGCAGGTGATTCCCTGGTTTGAATATGGCTTTTTTGCGCGTCAGGGTAACACGCTACGACCTCGACGCCCCCACTGGTTTACCCAACAGCGCGATGGCACGCCGATCGACAAACATCAAATGGAATGGCTCAATCCGTTTCATCCAGAGGTGCAGCAGTTTTATTTGGCCCTGATTGAGGAGTTAATGTCGCGCTACGCCGTAGATGGCTTTCAAAGCGACGACCACTTTGGCTTACCGACCAGCTGTGGCTATGACCCCTACACGGCTCAGCGTTATCGAGCCGAAACCGGCCGACTCGTGCCCAGCAACTTTCAAGAAGCGCGGTGGATGCGCTGGCGCGCTGACAAAATCACCGACTTTGTCACACAGGTGGGGCAAACGGTCAAAAAACACCGACCCCAAGCCTGTTTCTCGGTGTCACCGAATCCGCCCGCATTTTCATACAGAAACTTCCTGCAAGATTGGCCACAGTGGCTGACTGTGGCCCCGGTGGATGAGGTGATTATCCAAACCTATCGCTGGAACGTAGCGAGTTTTGTGCGAGAGCTGCAAAAACCGGCCGTTCAGGAGCTGCGATCGCAGGTACCGATCAGGATTGGGGTGCTATCTGGTCTGCGCAATCGCCCTATGCCACTGCCGATTCTCAAACAGCAGTGCCAAGCGGTGCGAGCCAACGGCTATGCCGGGATGGCGTTTTTCTTTTACGAAACCCTATGGCAACCGGCTGGAGAAGCCTTATCAACCAGAGAGGGAACCTTCAAAACCCTATTTGCCGCGACGGCCAAAAGCTAACCGGGCGATCGCCTCCCAGGCTTTCGCCGAGATGAGCACTACTGGCGACGCCCTCTGACTAGCGCTTATCTTGCAGGGCTAAACTGTAGACAGCAAGACGTTTGAGGCTTTCATAGACGGCACTTTCGCCTTGAGCAGCACGCCGGACTTCATTTGCGCCCACTAAAAAGACAATCCACAGCGCCACAATGATGATGACGCGTCGGCAAATGGCGAGTCGGCAGAGCCTCGACGGCTTAAACATAAAGGCATTCCGGCAGCAAAAGACAGGGGTGATTTTTCCTCTAGATGATTTTAACAAGCTGAGCTTTATTGCTCCCCCTAGCACCAGCAGCTTGACAGTCTCGCCCATGGGCCTGAGTCAGTCGCCCTGGTTAATCAGGCTCGCGTTTGAGTCGGCGGCGGCGCGGGGGATGGTGAGACTTGTTCCCCTCTAGATACCACTGTCGCCACACATAGGACGTGCGCAACGCTAACCAAAGCAACAGCAAGGCAATCAGGCCACCCTGACGCGGGGCATCAAACGCCAACAGCACCAAGCCCACGCAAAGAAAATCTTCCGCAAACATCAACCAGGGCGAAGGCTGCTTGAGACGATAGAGCCAACCGACCTGCACGAGATGAATGACAAGGGCTAATAGGGCGCTGACGATACCTAACAGCACCGCCAACCAGCCAGAAATTTGAAAGCTTCGGGCGATCGCCAGCCCCGCGATCGCCCCCGCGATCGGACTGAGAAACAGACCCGCACTCTGCAGCAGCCGCTGCACCCAAAACTGCTTGGAGAAAACCAATTCCACCAGCGACCAACTCACCAAAGCGCCCACTACCACCGTCGGCGGTAGCCTAGACAAAAAAGGCACCTCGGCCCACAGATCAGCTGACATAAAACCAATCAGCAACAGGGGTAAAGCGATATGGAACCCTGCCGCCGCTGAAATTGATAAAACTGCTAATAGCTCAGTGATCAGCACAAGAATCCCTAGCTAGTTATGCTGAAAGACAGTAGCGTTTGCAACCCCCGTCCTCTCTACTGTAACGGCCTGAGTTTTTCCGGACTGTCCATCAAAAACTCCCTGACGCATGGCCGAAGGCACTGACCGTCCGGGCCATTAACGCAGCACCGCCCGATTTATTCATCTTAAGTGTTTTGACACGATGGCAACACCAACCGATAAGACTCGTGGGCAAAGGTTTCAGCATCCCCTATGGGTGCTGGGCGGGGTTGCTACCCTCCTGTGGGTGGTGCAGATTGTGAATGTGGGCCTGTTCGACAGTCAGCTGATCTTCCAGGGCATTCATCCCCGGCAGTTAGACGGTCTACAAGGCATCATTTGGGCTCCTTTTTTACACGGCAATTTTGCTCATTTAATGGCCAATACCCTGCCGCTACTCACCCTAGGCGGCTTAATCTTGCTGGGGGAAGCCAGTGATTTCTGGGTGGTTACGGTCATGTCTGCCTTGATTGGCGGGCTGGGCACCTGGCTTATCGGCGCGCCCAATTCAGTGCATGTGGGTGCGAGCGGCGTCATCTTTGGCTACTTTGGTTACCTGCTATTGCGCGGCTACTTTGAGCGCAGCGCGTTTGCAATTACGGCATCCGTTTTGGTAATCGTGTTTTATGGCAGTTTTTTGTGGGGGGTTTTGCCCAGCCAGCCAGGCGTTGCTTGGGACAGTCATCTGTTTGGCTTCTTGGGCGGGTGTATCGCTGCCCGCATCTTGACCACCCCAGCTAAATAGCCTCGGCCCCACCTCCGTTCTTGGGTTTGCCAACTGAACCAGGCTATTTGAGAGTACTGGATCAAGACTAAAAATTGGATTTGAAGGCTGCCGAGAGGTAGCCGGCAGCGGCTTCAACGGTGGCGATCGCATCGTCATACATCATGCGCGTCGGCCCCAACACACTCACGCTCCCCAAGGGAATCTCATCGCGGCAATAGGTCGAAGACACCAAAGCACAGCCCTGCATCGGTTCTAGGGGATTTTCAGAGCCAATCAGCACACGCACGCGACGCCCGGCACTGTCAAGGGGATCGGCCTCAAAGCCTAAGGGCCACAGCTGGGCTAGATCTTCTTCTAACAGCTGCACAATCGCCTGCACCTGCTGGGCTTCGGAAAACTCCGGTTGCCTGAGCACCTCGCCCAAACCGCTGATCACAAACTGCGCCGTTTCTAGCGCTTGGTTGCGCTTAGCCAGCATGTGAATGGCTTCTTGCAACGTGTCGCTATACCGCTGAAACTCTTGGCCGAGCTGCCCCCAATCCAGCTCAGCAATCTTCAGCAAGGGCTGTCCGCTCAAGTGATGCGTCAGGAAATTAGACAGAATTTTGAGTTCTCGCTCTAACCCTTCTAATTGCGCCCCTGCCCCCTCTCCCGTAGACGGCAGCTGAATCACCATTGACTGGGTCTCTAGGGAGTTCAGCACCACCGACATTAAAATCTGAGTCGGGCCTAACAGGGCGAGTTGCAAATGGCGAATCGTGACGCCGCGCTTTTGGGGTACGGTAATCAACGTCAGATACCCGCTGATGGTCGACAAAATTTGAGCGGCTCCCCGCAGTAGCGCTTCTAAGCTCCAACCGTCCCATTTCAAAGAGCCTGATAGCTGGCTATCGACCTGTCGAGCAATCACTTGAGACGGGTGAATTAAATTGTCGACATACAGTCGATAGCCAAAATCAGAGGGCACCCGACCGGCAGAAGTGTGGGGTTGAAATAGTAAGCCAGCGCTTTCCAGCACGCCCATCACATGGCGCACAGTGGCCGGGCTCACCTTCAAGTCATATTCCTGAGCTAGCACCTTGGAACCAACCGGCTCGGCCGTGGTGACATATTGGCGTACCGTTGCCCAAAGAACCTGTTGCTGGCGGGTATTTAATGGGGTAGGCGCTAACATGCCGCTACTCAGATGGCGTCAATGACGTTAAATCTTGGGTTCAACTCTAGCAGATTGATTTCCGGTTGAGTATGGTCGATGCTCGCCCTAGGCCGATCACGCTAAGCCTCTGAAGACCGCGAATAGTACTCACTGACCTGAAAGGAGGCCGTTTCCGATAGCTGTCTTAGCATTGAGCGCGTAATCAGCTTGCCTTCTTCGACTAGCACCGCACCGCTGAGCGGGTGCAATAGGTTCGCTTCAGCCCGCCGCCCAATGAGCGCCTCAATATCCTGTAAGGAGTTGACATACATCCCTGGGGGCAGCTCGACCACAACCCCTTCGCCCATCACTCGAGCCTGACAAGCCAAACGAGAATTCGGCTTGCAGGAAGTGATCACTTCTAAGGTTCTTTGCTCACGGCGATTAACCGGGGTCAACGCATCGTTGCCCTCTCGCACATAGATGTGGCAGGTAGCACACATGCCGCGACCACCGCATTCTTTTAACACGTCGAGGTCTTTGTTCAGCAAGACCGAGAGTAAGTTGCCATTGGTCTCAATGGTGCTGTTTTGAGCGATGGGTTCTAAACGAACGGTTTTAGCCATGGGATCTGGGTCTCTTCAAAAAAAGGGATGGTTCAGGAGTAGCAATTGGCTAAATGAAGCAAGCCAAGGGGAAGTGATTTCGCATGGCCACCATTGGCTACCTTGCGCGCATCGGTTAGGGGGCAGTTTCGAGGTTTAACAGGGCCCGCTGCGGGTCGTTCAGGCACTGGCTGACAACCCTTTCAGAATAGCCTCGAATCACCATGGAGCAGCGCTGCACAAACTTTTCAGCCCATTGCTGAATCAGGGTGCGCTCTTCGGGGGAAATGGCGGTGGGTGTTTGCGCCGTCGGATCGACAGCCACACTAAAGTGGCCACCGCGATCCATCTGCAGTCGTTTTAACAAGGCTTGATCAGGACAGGTGGTACGCCAGGTATTAGCCACCACAATTTTGCCCAAATATTCTGTGGTGGCATCAGTGAGTTGATTGAAGACAGTGATGTAGGCAGCCCAGGAATCTGGAGCGATTGGTGCTGGCTCTAGGGGTTCACCGGGCACTACTGGCTCGTTGGCCCCTGCCGACTCATTGGCAACCCCAGTGGGCTGGGTGAGTAGATGCTGGTCAGCGAGGCGGCGAAAGGTCGCAATCGTGCGTTGGGGATCGCCTGTAAGCGTTTTTTTGAGCTGATCAACCGCATCGGTATAAGCTAAGTTATCGAGCTGTTTGTGGGCTACCACCAGCAAGATCACGCCATTGCTGAGTTTATAAATCCAGATATCTTGCTGCGCAAAGCGAAAGTTAAAGGAGTCGAATGCTGGTGGAGTCGTGCTGATGACCTGCTGAATACCTTGGCCAAGCGCTGATTTTTGTTGAAAGGTTAAGGCTTGATCGACGCCGACGAAATAGGGCCGAGAATCACCTTCGATCAGTCCTAAGCCGAGGATTCCAGGTGAATTTAGGAAGTTTGATATGACTTGCTGTTCCATAAAGTCGCGAGTTTTCTCCGCGTGCGGTTCCGGGAAATTCCATCGAACGAGTAATCTAGGGATGGCCGTTGATCCCAAAGTTTTTCTCTCGTCAACGGGTTTCTAGGGGCAAAAAAGGGGGGATAGCAATTGGGTTGGCTCTACGTTCTACCGACTGTTTCGTTGATGCATTGTATGTTTCCTTCGATTTCTTGGATAGGGTTTTATGTCCTCTGACCTTCCCTTTACTTTGGATCAGTTGCGCATTCTCAAGGCGATCGCAACTGAAGGCAGTTTCAAGCGGGCTGCCGACAGCCTCTATGTTTCCCAGCCCGCTGTGAGCTTG
>CALCPB010000856.1 GCA_937897665.1 uncultured Halomicronema sp.
GGCTGGGTGATGGAGCTTTGAATAGTTTCCCTGGAGAATCGAGACTTTAGAGTGGCGGTGAGTGGCTGGTCGAAGAGTCGTTCTTTACTGATTCAGGCAAAACTCGGTTTTATTGAGCGTGACCGGATAAGCCGCCTCAAACCAGTCAGTGGCGATCGCGTTCTCCGCATCGCTAACGAGGAACTGGTTGACAGTGGTACGCCATTCTGAGTCATTGTTCGGCAAGATGAGACCATAAAAGTCGCACGTTAGCGGCAGCTCAGGAATCAGGGAAAAGTCCTGTACCGACCCCTGATCGCGCCGTACTTGGGCGTAGGACAAAATGCCATCCCCAACGAACGCGTCGATTTCGCCCGTGGTGGCAGCGGCAATCCCCTCTTGGCGACCTTCTGCTCCCGAAAACAGCACGATGTCCGCATTCGGATACGTCTCTTCGACAAACGTTCGCGTGGTGGAATTGCTCAACACGCCCAACCGCACATCCGTCAGCGGCGTGTTGGGATTGACGCTGGCTTCGTTGCCCACCGGCACTAAAAACTGCGTACTCGCCACAAAGAAAGGACTAGTGAAGATGACCCCTTCTACATCATTGCGAATGGTGTTGGGGCCACATTCGAGATGCACGTCGTTGTTGCGCACCAGCTCAAAGCGATTGTCTAACGTTGACGTGAGTTCAGCGATTTCCACGTCAACCGGTCGCTTGAGGGTTTGGGTCAGATAGCGACTCAGGCCGATCGCTAAATCGCCGCAGTAGCCATCCCAGGCATTTTGACGATTGATGAAACCAAACGGCGCAGCATCTTTGCGAAGGGCGATGCGTAGCACGCCGGTTTCTTCAATTTCAGTCAAGATACTCTCTGGGCGCGGCGGCACCGTCGCGGCGATCGCGGGTGGAATGATCGGCACCGGGGCCGACTGACCATAGGCCATTTCAATTTGCTCCGGCGTTAGTGACGTAATAATATCCACTGTCATCGGCTGCTCGGCACTGATCTGTTCGCCATATTGGGCTGTGAGATAGGGCAAATAGGCGTCATCACCCCGCAGATACACGTTCCAAAAGGCCACACTGAGGGCCTGATAGTACGCGGCCCCGACCTCTCGGTGTTCGCCCGCAATGAGCTTCAAGAATCCCGCGGCATCGCGCCCCGGTTTCGACGAAAAATGCGTACCCACATCGAGCATGGCCAGATATTTGGACTCCGTCTGCAGCCAGATAAACGGATGAAACTGCTCGGTCACTACGGGCGAAACAATATCCTTAGAGCCCGACACCATGAGCAGCGGCACATCGATTTGACCCATCCCTTCGGGGCCATACAGCGCCGCCCCGAGGGGATGCCCTGCCACCACTGCTGTCACCCGAGAATCTTTCAGGTCGTAGTTTTGGGGCGGCAGATACTGTGCCCGACATTCTAAATAGAGGGCCACGTTGAGCAAGACATTCTCGCGATCGCAGGCTTCTACCAAACGGGCGTAATTGATCTCCGCGCCGGCGAGTGCCAGGGTGGTCGAGCTGCCGAGCGAGTCACCGGCCACGCCAATATGGTTCAAATCAAGCACCGCTGCCCATTCCGGCGATTCTGCCACTAGCGACTCTAATTTGTCGATTAAAAACGAGATCTCTTGAGGGCGGTTAATAAACTCCATCGGGCTGAGCAAGGTGTTGAGCCGCCCCTGCAGATAGACCTCGCGATAGGCCAGGTCACTGCCGACATGGTCGGGCACCACCACGATAAAACCGTAGGACGCCAGGTGCTCAGCCAGAAAGGTGAAGCTCTCTTTGACGTCGCCAAACCCGTGGGAAATAATCACAATCGGGGTCGGCCCAGTCAGGCCGCTGGGCAGGTAAATGTCTGAGTCAAAGTCATAGTTGACCGATAGCCCCGTTTGAGTCTGCCGCAGGGCCGGATTGGTAACAGCGATCGTTAGCCGCGTAAATTGCCAGGCGCCGGGCTGGCGCAAATCGGCCAGCCCCGCGGTGCTGAGTCCATTGGCTGCCGCTGCTTCTGCCGTTGCCTGTGCCTGCACGGCCGCCACCACGGCATTGTTATAGCTAAAGTAAATTGCTAGCTCACGGCGTAACGCCAGCAAATCACCCAGTTCAATCTCTAAGGCCGGGGTCGGAATCTCTCGCAAGACATCAATGATGGTCCACCCTGATCGATCCGCCTTAGCCGCTGCACCGATCACCGCCGCGCGTAGGGCTTTTTGGCCATTTACGCCGCGATACACCTGAAAGACTTTGCCGAGGTTAAATAGAGCATCTCGACCCAAAGGCGAATAGGCCAGACTATCGACTGTGACCACATCCAACGGTAGTCGGCGGTTCAATCCCTGCCGTAACGCCGCCAGCGTCTCCTCATTCATAAACCGGGCGTATAGGGCAAAATCGTCCGTGATTTCCCCGGTTTGGGCAAACGTCTCCAGCGAGTCCACCGATAAGTCAAACAACAAGGGGCCGCCCACCAACAGTCTGATCGTCTCTGCACTTTGCACCGGTCGCGGTAAGACGACCTCAGTGGCCAGGCCGATCGCGACGAGGGCCGCAGTTGAGAAACCAGTTTGTAAAAATCGGCGGAGTCTTTTCATTCCAGGTTGGCCTAAACGTGGGGGATTGCCACCTTTAGAGGGGGAATCCGTCAGGAGAATTTTTCGATGCAATCATCACTCTACCGGCATCTGGTGACGGCACTTCCTTAAAACCAGGTTTTCAATGCAGGCGGGGCTCAGCATCGCTCCGGCCCAGGTTTGACGAAGAAAATTCTGGTCATTTTCCCGTCGCCATGCGGCCGGTTTGATTAGGCTCTAGGGGGACACGATCTCGCCGTTCTGAGCCAGACCATCTGGTCAACCGGCGATCGCCACCCACCGACCGCGCTCCCCAGCAGCTCTGCCCGATCCCTTGCCGGATCTATCGCTAGTGCCTTGGCAGCCATTTACCAGAGTCGTTAAGGTCAAACGGTGGATGAACACACATTTGCCCGAGTCATTGTCAGCGTCTAAATGAAAGTTCTGATTTGGTTTCGTAACGATCTGCGCCTGCACGATCATGTCCCCCTGCACAAAGCCCTCAAAGCAGGCGCTGAGGTCATTCCGGTCTATTGTTTTGACCCCCGACAGTTTGGGCAAACCGCCTTTGGCTTTCCCAAAACCGGCTCATTCCGGGCGCAATTTTTGATCGAAAGCGTGGCCGACTTGCGGCGATCGCTGCAGCAGCGCGGCAGCAATCTGATTATCCGCACGGGTCTACCGGAAGCGGTCTTACCCGCGCTAGCCGCTGAGGTGCAGGCTGACGCGATCGCCTGGCATGCTGAAGTCACTGCCGAAGAAACTGCCGTCGAGGCGGCGATCACGATGCGAATCAAAGCGGCGGGCCAGCGGGTGCAGACTGACTGGGGTGCTACCCTCTATCACCCGGACGATTTGCCCTTTGCGGTGGCAAAGCTGCCGAAGGTGTTTACCCAGTTTCGCAAACAGGTAGAGCGTGACAGCACTGTGCGTGAGGCGCTGCCGACCCCGACTCAGCTGCCGCCCGTGCCCACGAGCCTTGACCCCGGCACCTTGCCGATATTAACCAGCCTGGGGCTAGCTGCGCCAGAGCCCGATCAACGTGCCGTATTGGCCTTTGTCGGTGGTGAAACGGCGGGGCTCGCTCGCTTGCAAGACTATATCTGGGAGACCGACTGCCTCAAGGTCTATAAACAGACGCGCAACGGCATGCTGGGAGCTAACTATTCGTCCAAGTTTTCGCCCTGGCTGGCTCTGGGATGCCTCTCGCCCCGCCAAATCTACCAGTCTGTGCAGCAGTATGAAACGGCGCGCGTGCGTAACGACTCGACCTACTGGCTTATTTTTGAACTGCTGTGGCGCGATTATTTTCGCTGGGTCTGCCAAAAGCACGGCGATCGCGTTTTCTATGCATCTGGACTCAGAGGCTTAGACATTGCCTGGAAGCAAGACTGGCCCCGATTTGACGCTTGGTGCCAGGGGCAAACGGGCTATCCGCTGGTTGATGCCAACATGCGCGAATTAGCTGCCACAGGCTTTATGTCGAACCGAGGGCGGCAAAACGTGGCCAGCTTTTTGACCAAAAATTTGGGCATTGACTGGCGGATGGGGGCCGAGTGGTTTGAATCGCTGCTGATTGATTATGACGTGTGCAGCAACTGGGGCAATTGGAACTATACCGCTGGCGTCGGTAACGATGCGCGGGGCTTCCGCTACTTCAACATTCCGAAGCAGTCTAAGGATTATGACCCCGAGGGCGCCTACGCCAAGCATTGGCTGCCTGAGCTGCAGGCACTCCCGCCCAAAAAAGTTCACTCCCCTTGGCTGTTGCAGCCCGTTGAGCAAAAACGCTTTGGCGTGCAACTTGGGGTTGACTATCCTCACCCCGTCGTTGATTTGCAAAAGTCGGTCGCAGCGAATGAACAAATCTACAACGCGGCGCGATCGCGGCACGGCTGAGTGGCTTCCCCTGAACAACTCTGGTTGATACTCATGATGCAGAAACTCCTGACTTGGCAACGGTGGCGACCACGCTCCCCAATGAAGCGATGTAGGATAGAACCGTGTAGGAGCAGTTAAGAGGTTTAAGGGATGTTTTTGGACGAACTAACGCCATTTTTGCAAGAATTAACCCGGCAGCCAGTGGCTTTTTTAGGTGGGTTTGTCTCTGGCGCTTTACGCCTCAACCTCGACGATGATCCCGTGAAATCTTGGCTGGGCAAGCAAAACGTGGAAGTCTCTAACGATGATGACTTCGGCAATGGGGGTACGGACAACAGTCCCCAGAAAATTTCTATCGATTAATCGGCTGTGATCGCCATAGACCTGGTTTTCCGTAACCAGGCTATCTGTGCTTATGCCCTGGTTTCCCGGCACTGCCAAGGTTGCCTGGGTAATTTAAGCATCGCGACTGGGGTTAGAGCATTTCCGCTAATTCCCGAGCAAACAGCTGCAGAGGCTGGCACGACGCTCGAATTCGTGGCTGAGTCAGTACCGGCAGCGAGCCGGATGATTTTGCCGATGACACCCGCTTAAGCAGCCGGCACAAGCTCGTCTAACCAGACCAGTACGTCGCAGCGGTACGAATTTTGGCTCAAGCGGGTGGCGCTGGTGGGTAACGAGAAGGCCTGCAATGCTCGCCGATAGTCCGCGATCGCGCCGTTCCAATCACCGCACAGGTGATAAGTACGGCCCCGTTCGGCGTAGATTTCGCCAGGCATTTTGTGGAATAACAGGGCCTCGTCCAGCTCTGCTAAGGCCACGTCGTAGCAGCCCAGCCCGCGTAGGGTAATGGCTCGATTGATCCGCGCTTTGATATGAAAGGGATCAAGGTCAATGGTGCGCTCATAATCTTGCAGGGCGTGAATGGCATCGCCCTGCGCCGCATAGCAGTTAGCGCGATTGTTGTAAGCCGCTGGCAGCTCAGGATTGAGCGCGATCGCCCGATCAAAGTCTGAAATCGCTCGCTGGGCCTGGCCATTCCAGAGGTAGATGAGCCCCCGGTTGTTGAAATCTTCAGCCGTGACGGCATGGTGGCGAATGAGACGGCTGGAGAGGGCGATCGCGTGAGCCAAATCGCCTTGTCCAACGGCGTGACGGACGTGCTGACGCATCTGCTTAGCGGCCTCTCGCGACTGCTCTGCGGAGCCACGACGCTTTGAGGGCCTCGGTGCCCTAACAACAGACAGATTGCTTTTATGGCGATTGGGGTAGATACGACGAGGCATAGCCACTTCCTCCGAGGGCTGAGGGGAGACGTACGATGCACATCTGAGAAACTAGACGATGAGACTGGAGTTTTGTTCTGGACTTGATCCCAGCTCCTAAGGAGCCAAAGTACTGAGTCCGATGTCTCGTTCTGTTGGCATATTTGCACCCGACTTCAGGGAAACCAACCGAGTAATCTCGTAGAGACTTAACTACTCCAATGTCTTTACACAGCTTTCACGCTCGTTTTTCCGTAAAATCTCGGTAATGTCTCAGGCTCGTTACAGGATCGCATCAATATGTCATCGCTTACTGACGAGCATTCAGGCCTGATCATGGCGTTGTCCGAGCCCATCAGCGCGGTTGTTTTTATCGGGTACTAGCCCCAAACGGGTTGAGATGGTCAGCCGAGCGACTCCAGTTGGTGTCGTCGTATTTGGCCCAGGGAGCGGGGGCAACGATGGATTCGGGTAGAAATTGTTGGGACCCCCGCGATCGCCCAGAATCTATCAATGCTCTGACACCAGGCGACAAATCCTGCTCTTGGGCTCTCCGGTAGGGCAAAGATGGGATCGGAGTGAGCATTCAGCAGGCGTCTCTGGGGCAAATCTGGTGGGGATGGATGCCGGACGTGTTACAAAGCTATTTT
>CALCPB010000857.1 GCA_937897665.1 uncultured Halomicronema sp.
CTATCGGTCAACTTCCAAACGGCGGCCTTGAGCACCTGCCCCCCATCTAAGGGCAAGCCCGGAATCAGGTTAAAGACAGTCAGCACCAAGTTGATCTGCGCCACACTGGCAAACAGCACCGCCAATGGCCCTGGCAGCGCCAGCACAGTGATGCAGAGGGTCAATAAAAAGTACAGGCTCAAACTCACGGCGGGCCCCGCGATCGCCACTTGAAATGCTTGACCAGGCGTTTTTGAGTCTTGGTCGATCGCGGCGATACCACCGAACAAACATAACGTGATGGAATTGACCTGAATCCCTTGCGATTGGGCGACGAGGCTATGACCCAACTCATGCAACAGCACCGAGCCAAATAGGAGCAGGGCCATGGCCAGACCGATCAGCCAAGAACCATCCCCCCACTGCTCTTGCCACAGGGGGTTACTGCCGTAGACAAACGTCACCAGCAAAACGATGACAAACCAAGAGGTGTCAAGGTAAAGAGGAATTCCCAAAATGGAGCCAACGCGCCATCCAGACCGCATAATTTAAGTCACTGAAAGTCAATAAGCAGCCTCTAAAAACCTAGGTTTCTGGAGGTAGTTTCCATTGTAGTCAGGTAAATGGGGCGGGCCAACGGTTGAGCACCGAGGCATCAAGGGGGAGATATCCGGCCAGTCAGACCGGATAAGCACGAGGCCAAACGATTACAGAAGCCCCGCGCTACCTAAACCTAAAATCATGCCAGCACCGAGAATGTGCCCCAGACTCGCTGTAGCCAACAGTTCAGGCAGGCCAAAGCCCTCAAACAAACCAGGCAAGGTGAAAGGAAGCGCTGGCCCCGCCCCAGGCTTTTGGATGGCATAGCGCCCGATCGCAATCACAAAGAGATTGCAGGTGATCATGATCAATGCGGTTTGAAACGACCACGCTGGAGTTGAGGGGGCAGTCTGAGCCAGCAAAGCAGCAAAAGAAGCGACCAAGGGTACGGCCTCCAAAATATAGAGTTATTTCACCCCCGGATCATAGGGAACCGTAGAATCGAGATCGGCAGATTGTTTAACAGAGTTAACAGGGTAGAGATGTCTTGTATAGATTCTTCTCTTTGGATAAAGATTTGTGGCCTGATGATTCCCGAGCAGGCGGTCACGATCGCCCGCCAGGGAGCCAGTGCGCTGGGATTTATCTGTGTGCGGTCTTCCCCTCGCTATGTGACGCCGCTGCAAATCCGAGCGATGAGTCAGGCCCTCATAGCAACCTCTCTCTCTGGGGTAGAACGAGTCGGCGTTTTTGTGAACGCGACGTCCGCAGAGTTAGAGACGGCGCTCACGACAGGACAACTCACCGCCCTACAGTTGCACGGTCAAGAAACGCCTGCCAGGTGTCAGCAAGTCCGGCAAGCGTTTCCCCAGCTCAAGCTGATTAAAGCGCTGCGGATTCGATCTGAGGCTGACCTCTCGGCAGTGCAGTCCTACGAGGCGATCGTCGATGCCATTTTGCTGGATGCCTATCATCCCGATCGACTAGGCGGCACAGGTGAGACGCTCGATTGGCGATCGCTGCGCACCTTTCAGCCCGCGATTCCGTGGATTTTGGCCGGGGGACTCACGCCCGACAACATCGAGACGGCCTTAACCCAACTATCACCTCAAGGCATTGACCTCTCTAGCGGGGTGGAGCTAAGTCCAGGCAATAAATGTTTGACCCAGGTTGAAAGTCTATTTGCCACTCTGAACACTCTCTCAGCGGGTCAGGGGTCGCAGGCTAAAACAGCCGCAGGCTAGAACGGGGCTCACGGCTCAATATCTGCAGAAATCCTGATTATTCGGACGCTCAACACCCTCCTGAAAACATCGAAGAGCCTGGGAGCAGACGTTCGGATTGATAGCTTTGCCTCAGAGACCTTGGGATCAGCAGTCCAGCATCCTTCTGAAACGATCTCTGCGAGCGGCTGGCTCATAGGAGTCGTGCGCGGACAGAGATGGGGGCGGCAAAAATGGTGTTCTTAATCCTAAGGGGGAGTAGCAGTGGCCAACTCTGACAGCAGCGTTTCTGGCCTGGAAATCTTTTTGCCTTTCCGTTCGACTTCAGTGGTTGGCCTGAGTCTGAGACGTCTGACAGGTGAGGCGGGGGGCGGACTGAGGTCATGCCGACTTCGATCCTTGCCGTCAATTCAAGGTTACAGCTTGACGATTCAGCCTTATAACTATGGTGACTTGCTGAATGAATGAGACGCGCTGTTTATGTCTACCTGGTCTTCTGGTTACAACACTGATCTGGGGTACACCTTTGGCTACTATCGGGAAATCAGCCCAGAATGGTTAGATTACGTGGCGCTAACCAAAGGGGTGATGCCGCCTGCCGGGGCTTGGCGCTATCTGGAATTAGGGTGCGGCCAAGGCTACGGACTGACGCTGCTGGCAGCGCTGTATCCTGACCATGATTTTTTGGGCATCGACTTTAACCCTGTGCATATTACCCACGCGCGCAGCCTAGCCACGGCAGCGGGGCTAAAGAATGTGCGATTTGAGGAAGCTGACTTTTTAGCCGTGGCGGAGTCGTGGCCTGCTGACTGGGGACAGTTTGACTACATTACCGCCCACGGCATTTATTCGTGGCTGAGCCACGATGTGTGCGAGGCGATCGTCACAGCAATTGACCGAGCTGCCACGCCAGGAGCTTTGATCTATCTCAGCTACAACACGTTGCCTGCGTGGATTTCGTCTTATCCCATTCAACACCTGATGCGGCTCTGGCAAACAACCGATAGTTTGGAGTCGGTCAAGGCGATTGAAACCGTGATTAGCCGCCTGCAAGCGCTGACCGAGGCTCAAGCGGGCATGACCAAGCTCTTGCCGGGCATGAAATCAATGCTGGATAAGGTGGCCACCCGCGATCGCGCCTACTTGGTACAAGAATATCTGCACGACAACTGGCATCCGCGCTGGTTTAACCAGGTGGTTGAAGAGGTTAAACCCGCCAAGCTGAGCTATGTCGGCACGGCTAGTTTGGGCGATCTTTACCTCACCAATTTTATGCCGCAGGCCTTCAAAGATATTTTGAAGGAATATCCTGCCCCGATTGTGCAAGAGGTGATGATCGATGTGTTGACCAACCAGAGCTTCCGGCGGGATGTCTTTAGTCGCGGGGCGCCCCCCCTCTGGTCGGTGCAGCGGCAAGAAGCTCTCTTAGAGCAGCGATTTGCCTTAGTCAGTCGCCCCGCTGACACTAGCGAGCTGAAGTTCAAAACGTCGATTGGCGAGCTCAAGGGCAAATCGGAAGTCTACACACTGTTTTACGATGCCTTGGCAACCGGGCCGAAATCGGCAGCAGATCTAATGCAGGTCGCGACGGCTAAACCCTTAGGACTGGGTGACCTGATGCAGGCACTGTCGCTGATGCTGAACGCAGGGCATATCACCTTGTTTTGCCCCCCCGCCGATCGCGCTCCGGCCGGTCAGCTGGACGTGCCCCGCAAGCGGTCGCTCTGAACCGGGCAATCGCGATCGCCACGGCCCAGGGCGCCCCCTATCGGTTTGCGCTCGCCAGCAACCTAGGCCATGTGCTGACCGTCAGTGATGTGGACCTCATGTTTTTGGCCGAGACTTTTGAACAGCCACAAATTGCTGCCGACGCCTTGGGTGCAGCTCTAACTGAGCGCTTGATTGCACTGGGTAAAGGGTTGACTCAAAACGGCCAGCCGCTTACCAAGCGTGACGCCCTGAGGCCCTATACACAAACCCTAGCTGCCACCTTCTTAGAATCCACACTGCCGCAATGGCGAGAGTTGGGCATTTGCGATTGAGGCCCAAAGCGATCCCCATCTCCCCAAAATTGAGCATGTTCGGAGCTTGCGTCATTGAGTTGCCATATTGCGTACCCGTATCGTTCTCTCCGCTAGGGGTAGAAATGGAGCGGACACAGTTATGCCTAAGTTCAAAGCTTTTGGCAGTTGAATGCGAGCCCCTCTACCGCCGGGTGGCGTCATCCTAGCCGCCGGGTGGCGTCATCACCTGCTCATAGTGCGCCCACCAGCGGCTTAACGGGTAATAGACTGCAGGTGCCCTAAGACTGCTCAAAATAGCTGAACTGAGGGCGATGCGCTGATGCTGTAGCCAAATCTCCGGCAGGCTGGGATAGGGCGAGCTACTGCTGATCAGCTGGTGGGCGCTGATTTGCAAGGCCATCGTGGTTTGGGCGATGACCGTCATAGCAAACACAATGATGGCCACTGAAACGAAATCTTCTTGAATGAAGCGCTGTTTTTGAATGCGAGCCGTGAGAAAACCCGCCAGGGTGAGGCCCAGAGTATGGGTGGGAAAATAGCCGGTCAATCCATCCTGCACGAGCCCCAAAATAAAGCCCGCGATCGCGCCTTCGACACTCGTGCGCTGCACGCTCCAGGCCACCAGCCAAATCAAGAGCCAACTTGGCCCCACACTCAGCAACACCATGCCCGGCAGACGCATCGGTAGCAGCATGACGCAGAGCAAAGCAGAGCCGATGACCACCGCAAGATTGAGCCATCGATAGCGGCGGCGTAGCGCCAGACTACTGGATCGGGCCGGAGTCATGGGGCGAGATTATCCTCTGCGGCTCGGTTGGGAATAATTTCTTGTGAAGCGGGCGCATTCACCGCTGGGATCTCAACCGACTTGGGTTCAAAGGGAATCACCGTCACCCATTCCACGATATTGAGGGGCGACGTTAACTCGACCGTCACCTCAGGGGCCGGACTCTTAGATAAATCGAGATCAACCACGCGGCCAATGGGAATATCTTGAGGAAACAGCTGACTGTAGGCAGACGTCGTCACGACATCGCCGACTTTGACATCCGGTATTTTGTCGAAGAACTCCATCTCTACCTGCTGCCCCATCTCGCCCCGAATGTAGCCTGTGGCGCGGCTGCGGCGCACTCGTGCCCCGACGCGGCGGGTGGTGTCACTAACCAGTAAAACGCGACTACTGTTGGGCGAAACAGCCACTACACGACCGATTAAGCCGCCTGGCCCGGTCACGATGTCATCGGCATCAATGCCGTCACTACTCCCCCGACTAATAATGATTTGCTGCCACCAGTCCCCGGCGCTGCGACCAATGACGGCGGCGGGCGTGCCAGCAGCGAGCGGGGCCGCGTCCCCTTCCACCACTTGGCGCAGCGATCGATTTTGGCTTTCGAGCTCGACTAGACGCTGCTGCAACTCTTGGGCATAGCTTGACTGCAACATCGCGGCGCGCGAAGGGCCGGGATGAAACGGACTCGTCGCCCAGCGATATAGCTCATAAATGGCCGCGCCACCGGTCTCTCGCATCCCCAAAGCGGCGACCACCATCAAGGCCACCAATCCTGTCTTGAGGGCATATTGGTTCCACCATCGCCGGACGACAAACATAGTTGGCTAATCCACCCCTGATACTGACTCTAAATGCCGGAGCTACCGCTGAACACTCGCCCCATCTGGCTGAAGTTTTCGAGCACGCGCCCCGTGCCCAACACCACACAGCTGAGAGGATCTGCCGCCACATGAACGACAATGCCCGTCTCATGGCTGAGCAAGGTGTCAAGGCCGTGCAGCAATGCTCCACCGCCCGCCAGCATAATCCCGCGATCAATAATATCGGCAGCGAGTTCGGGGGGAGTGCGTTCGAGGGTACGTTTCACGGCTTCAACAATGACAGCTAAGGGCTCAGCCATACTTTCCCGAATCTCGCCTGCCTTGACGGTGACAGTGCGGGGCAGGCCCGCCAACAAATGCAGACCCCGTACATCCATAATCAGCTCACCATCATCAGAACCCGGATAAGCTGAGCCAATTTTGATCTTGATATCTTCAGCGGTTCTTTCCCCAACGACGAGGTTATGCACCTTTTTGAGGTACTGCGAGATCGATTCGCTGAGTTCGTCACCGGCAACGCGCACCGATTCACTCAAGACCGTGCCCTGCAAGCTAAGTACGGCAACCTCAGTGGTACCGCCGCCAATGTCGATCACCATATTGCCCGTGGGCTCGGCCACCGGCAGACCGGCCCCAATCGCGGCCGCCACCGGCTCATCAATCAAGTAGACGGTGCGAGCCCCCGCCTGCTGAGCCGCATCCATCACGGCCCGACGCTCAACGCCCGTGACCCCACTGGGAATGCCGATCACAATGCGGGGTGACACGAGCGTTCTGCCCTCATGCACCTGGCGAATAAAATGCTTGAGCATCAGCTCAGCCGTGTCAAAGTCAGCAATCACGCCATCTCGCAGCGGTCGCAAGGCCACGACGTTGCCGGGCGTCCGGCCCAACATCCGCTTGGCATCTTCGCCGACGGCCAGCGGTTTTTTCTCAACTTGGTCAATGGCGACAACAGATGGTTCTTGCAGCACCACGCCCTTACCGGCGACGTAGACCAAGGTATTAGCGGTTCCGAGGTCAATACCCATGTCTCGGGATAAAGAGAAACGGTCAAGAAAACCCACGAGACTTAGCCCCCAAACGAACGAAATAGACGGTTGAATGTAAACTCACCGAACTTAATGCTAGGTCATCAATGCCCGATTCGTATTGGAAAGACAGCCCGTAGCAGCTCTAATTCAGGGAATGTCCATTGCTTATGCAACACGGACGAGGTGGATTCTATTACTTTTCGTATCGTCCGTCCAGTGGATGAGTATATTTGCTTGGTAGGTTGTCTGCCTGTTGCCCCTCGGTCATTCGTCCGCCCGCGATCGCTGAACTGATGCAAGTTTCTGATAGCAGTCGAGGATGGTCAA
>CALCPB010000858.1 GCA_937897665.1 uncultured Halomicronema sp.
TCACTGACACTGAGCATTTTCCTGACCGGTTGGATGAGAACGTGCTGTGGCTGTCGCGTGATGCCGACGTCATGATCTACGACTCGACGTACACCGATAACGAATACCACAACGAAAAGTCGAGCAAGGTCGGCTGGGGCCATTCGACCTGGCAAGAGGCGGTCAAAATTGCCAAAGCGGCTAACGTTAAGCAGCTAGTCATTTTTCACCATGACCCGCTGCATAATGACGACTTTATGGATGAAGTCGCTCAGGATACGGCAGAGCAGTTTCCCAATAGCGTGGTGGCCAAAGAGGGCATGGTCATTGACCTGATGTCGGCCCCTGAACCGGCAATTGTGGTTTAGCACAGGCCGAGCGATCGCGGTGTAGAGCCCTGGCCAAAACGGTCCCAGCTCAATACATCTGCCTGTCAGAGTGATTTTGTGGCCTGCTAACTCAAGACGGCTGGCGTCTGTGCCGGATTGTGTCAAAATGTAAACGTGTGGATCACGTCTTCCTTATCAACGGCTCACACCCCAACGGACATCGCCTTGGGGAACTTTGACGGTGTGCACCTCGGCCATCAGACCGTCATCCGTCCCATTGTGTCCGCTACCGCCGCTGTGGCCGCGCCTGGAGCCACACCACTCACCTTTTCGTCACTGCGGGGCTACAGCGATCGCTGCCCTTTCTTGCTAGCGCCTTGTGACTTTCAGGCCGCTTCTCCGCCGGCGGAACTCCCGGTGGGGTCGCCGTCGCCGATTCCCACGGTGGTGACGTTTTATCCTCACCCCCAAGAATTCTTTACCGGCGAAGTTCGTCCCTGGCTAACCCCCCTAGCCGAAAAAGCGGCGCTGATGAAGCAGCTCGGCGTTCGCCAACTGTTACTTCTCCCGTTTAATGCTGAACTCGCCCATCTGCCGCCCGAAGTTTTTGTCGAAAAAGTTTTACTTGAGCGCCTACAGGCTCAACATATTAGCGTCGGGTCAGACTTTCGGTTTGGCCATAAGCGAGCGGGCACTGTCAGCCTCTTAGAACGGCTAGCAACCCAACACGGCACCCGCGTCACGGTGGTCGATCTCGCTCAATCGGCCGGCGATCGAATTAGTAGCTCTCGCATTCGCCAAGCTCTGTGTACCGGCGATATCGACCCGGTACAGCCGCTGATGGGACGTCCCTATCGCTTGATTGGCCAGGTTGTCAAAGGGCAACAGTTGGGCCGCACTCTCGGTTTCCCCACGGCGAATCTGCAGCTCCCGCCCGAGAAATTTCTGCCCCGCACGGGGGTCTACAGTGTGTTGGTTTACGATGTGCCGGGAGCCGCACCGGGCCAAGGCCTCCCAGGCGTCATGAATCTGGGCGTGCGCCCCACCGTTGACGGCCAACATCAAGCCATTGAAGTGCATCTGCTCGGCTGGCAGGGCAATCTTTATGGCCAGACCCTGACTGTTGCCCTCCAAAGCTTCCTCCGGCCCGAGCAGCGCTTTGCGTCCCTCGATCGCCTCAAAGCCCAGATTCAGGCTGATTGTGAAGCAGCGGCAGCGATCTTGTAAGTGGGCAATTCTACGGATGGCGGGGCATCATAGGGCCATACTCCCTAAGGAACTAGGATATGGGCGATCGCGTGCATCAGCTGATAGAAAACCTTGGCAAAACAGTTGTCGGTAAAGAGGACGCCATCAGGTTGGTGCTGGTGGCACTTTTTTCGGGTGGGCATGCCCTGTTAGAAGATGTGCCGGGGGTTGGTAAAACGCTGTTGGCCAAGTCGCTCGCTCGCTGCATTGACGGTACCTTTCAGCGTGTGCAGTGTACGCCCGATCTCTTGCCCGCTGACATTACCGGCACCAATATTTGGAATCCCAGTAGCGGCGAATTTCAGTTTATGCCGGGGCCAATTTTTGCCCACGTCCTGTTAGCGGATGAAATCAACCGCGCCACGCCCCGTACTCAGTCCGCCCTGCTAGAGGTGATGGAAGAACATCAGATGACCTTGGATGGGGTGTCGCGTCCGGTGCCGACGCCATTTTTTGTGATTGCGACCCAAAACCCGGTGGAATATCAGGGCACGTTTCCGCTGCCGGAAGCCCAGATGGATCGCTTTGCCCTGTCTTTTACCTTGGGCTACCCCTCTGAGTCGGAGGAATCGCAAATGCTCGAGCGCTTAGTCACAGCCCCCCGGTCACAAGATTTACAGCCCTGCATCACCCCTGAAGAAGTG
>CALCPB010000859.1 GCA_937897665.1 uncultured Halomicronema sp.
CTTCATCCACTGACATGTATCACCAGGAAACGCTGTTTTGAGAAGCAGTAAAATTGTCGGTAATCTATACCGTTGTTGCTATGACCGACTTATCCGTCGAAGCTCGTCTAGACCGCCTAGAAAACCTCATGGCAACCGCTGGGGACATGATGTTGCAAACGCTTGAGTTATCCCGGCAGAATTTGCAACGGGCTGACCGCATCGAACAGCAAACTGAGCGGAACTCTCGGCAAATTGAGCGGAACTCCCAGCAAATTGAGCAGACCTTCCGGCTCCACAGTCAGCTAGAGCAAACGATGGCTCAATTGGCGCTGGATGAAACCAGATATCGAGCAGAATTCGCCGCCTTTCAGCAAACGACGCAGGCAGCGTTGGAAAAAATTGATCGGGTGCTGGACTATCTGATGCAGCGAGATGGAGACAGCTAAGGCTGCTTGTATTTCTCACCATCTACAACAATCAGCAGAAAAAGCGCATCCCCACAGAATGGAAATGCGCTTGACTGTTCAAGGTCTCTGATGCGGCGACATTAACTAAACGCTGAGGCCGGTGGGGCAAGCAACGCCCGTGCCGCCGAGGCCACAGTAGCCGCCGGGATTTTTCGCCAGGTACTGCTGATGATAATCTTCCGCGTAGTAAAACTCAGGCGCAGTGAGGATTTCGGTCGTGATTTTGCCGAGTCCGGCTGATTTGAGCTGGGCCTGATAAGCGTCGCGTGAGGCTTCGGCCAGTTTGTGCTGCTCGTCAGAATAGGTGTAGACACCGGAGCGATATTGCGTGCCCGTATCGTTGCCCTGGCGCATCCCCTGGGTGGGATTGTGGTTCTCCCAGAAGACTTTCAAGATGCCTTCATAGGTGATGACGCTGGGGTCGTAAACGACCAATACGACTTCGTTGTGGCCAGTCATGCCGGAGCACACTTCGCGATAGGTCGGGTTTGGTGTCGAGCCCGCTGCGTAGCCAACCGCCGTGGTGTAAACGCCAGCCGTTTCCCAAAATTTGCGCTCAGCGCCCCAAAAGCACCCCATCCCAAACAGCGCAGTTTCCATGCCAGCGGGGAACGGTGGCTTCAGTGGGTGGCCGTTGACATAATGTTTGTCGGGCACGGGCATCGGTTCGCTCCGACCGGGCAGTGCCTGGTCAGGACTCGGAAGTTCAAGCTTTTTGCCAAAGCCAAATAACACCATGGTTTCAATGTCTCTTTCGGAGTAAATTGCCTTTTCTTCACTATAGGTCAAGCTTCTAGAGAGCGTTTTAAGAAACTGCTGAGAAGGTTAAACCGCGCTAGCCATCGGCCACCTGTCACACTGACCTATGGCTAGCCACCACCTGGGGTGACGCGTAGCAGGCTAGAAAGTGTTGACTGCCCTCCTCTCTATCAAGATCAAGGTGCATTATGGGGATCATCTGGCTCTTAATCAAAGCCGCTTGGGTCAATGTCATGGTGGCGATCGTGGCTGGGGTGATTAGCGGCGGCTGTAGCGCCCGGCTGATCGCCGTGATCAATACTGCCATCGCGCAAAATTCTCCCTCGGCCTTCATTGCCTCCTTTGTGGGGCTAGCCGTGTTGGCCCTAGTCACGTGCAGCCTTTCTCAGTTCGTGCTGATTGATTTAGCGCAAGATTCGGTTTATCGACTGAGGCTGCGCCTGAGTCAGCAGATTTTGTCGGCCC
>CALCPB010000860.1 GCA_937897665.1 uncultured Halomicronema sp.
TAACGACTATCTTGATGCGGGCAGCGGCAATGATGTCGTGAATGCCGGTGCGGGAAACGACGTATTAAACGATGGGCAAGGTTACGATACTTTCTACGGAGGCACAGGAAACGATATCTTTCGTTTTTCAGAAGGGTTTAGTTCGCCTGCTGATGACGACGATAGTTCGGCTGATGCGGATGATGTCGTCATCAATCCTGTTGGGATTCCTCCGGGGATGTTTGGGGGCCCTGGTTTTGACACGATTGATGCGAGCAGCGCGCTGCACGGGCTGTCGTTTGCCGAAGCGGTCTTTTCGGGTTTTAGCATTGAAGAGTTGATCGGCTCTCCCTTTAAGGACGAGGTGGACGCGACAGGCACTGAGGCCGACCTCATCTTGAATGGCGGTGAGGGCCATGACGTCTTGATTGGCGGCCTGGGCGACGACGAGATTGACGGCGGTGCCGATGGGGATCTATTAACTGGCGGCCCAGGTGCAGATGTCTTTGTCATCAATGAGTTGACTGATTCGTCCTTAGATGACTTCGATGTCATCACAGACTTTAATCTCGCTGCAGTTATCGACGGCGCTGAGACCGATACCCCCGACTCTGCTCCCGATATCACCTCAGAGTCAGAAGAATCGACCGCCGATTTGCCGGTGGTAGAAGCAACCGTTGATGTGATTGATGGCCCGTTTGAGATTGCAGCCGGGGCTGTTCAAGAAGTCGGAACGGTAGCAACCCTCAACTCCGAAAAGATTGAAGAGGTCTTGACTGAAGAAACGTTTGCTTCAGAGGGGGCGGCGACCTTCACCATCGAAGGGGTTTTGACTGAAGACCTATCGGCCTCAATGGGAGCGGCGGCGAAGCCAGAAGATCGCACGTTTTTAGCGCTAAACGATGAGGTGGCTGGTTTTCAGGCCGCTAATGATGCCGTGATAGAAATCACTGGCTATAGCGGTAGCCTCGCCAACATGGTGATTATCTAAGGGCGTTGCCAATCAATCGAGTCTCCGAGCCTCGGGTGGGCAGTGCTAAAGCATTGGTCTAGCCTCGCTGGGTGCTCTGCTGCTGTCGATGCCTCATCGCCCGCCGGGCAAGCTTCGCAATAGAAAATAGAGTTTGCCGCAGATGGACTCGAAACTTCCCTTTATCGACGCGCCGCGCCGGCTTAGAGGCTTGTTGAGGGAGCTTGGGGAATTCACGCGTTTTCCTAAACCCATTGCCTTGTCGGGCCGATGCCCCCGGCGGTTTGCCTGATTGGGCATGGCGCGATCGAACTCTGTCCCTGGTTCACTAAAACGGCCAGAAGCTGCGGCAAGAGCGGGGGAAACGGGAGAAGGACGTAAACTTTTGCAGCGATCGCTAATCCACGGTAAGTCCATCGTCTTACAGTAGATTGGTCGGATCCATTCTGCAGAAAGTTTGGTACAATCCCTCCATTGCCTGGGAAAAGGTGACTGATAGCAATGACAATGCTGCTGGCGAAAAAGTCTGACGAATCAAGCTTTTATTATTTTGCCTATGGGTCTTGCATGTGCCCGGTTGATCTGAAGCGATCGCTCGGCGAAAGTACTCACTCCTATGTCATCGGCCCAGCTACCCTGCCGGGGTATCGTTTGGGCTTTTTTCGTAAATCAGAGCGTCGCAACTGCGGCGTTTTAGACGTTGTCAGAGATGCCCGTCATACAGTGGAGGGCGTGCTCTATCGGTTGCCCCAACGTCTCAGTGCGGCCCTTGATGAGCGCGAGATTGGCTATCACCATGAGTCGATTACCGTCAGCTGCGCCGGCCGCGTTTACTCCAACATTCGCACCTACACCGTGCAGGAAAAGCTTAACCAAGAGATTGCCCCCAACGACTGGTATTTCAGCGTGGTGCTACGCGGAGCCTATACCTGCGGATTGCCAGAGCCCTACTGCTGGAAGTTGTTTGAGCACATGCATCAGCTGCAGCAAACCCAAGCCTATGGCCGACGGTTGCCGACGGTTCACGCCACAGCGGCTTAAGGCACGCTCATCATCGCACCGGATGTTGACCGTAGAAGGGCAATACCGTTTGCCAATCGGGGCGATCGCCCCCTCGCCACCGAGCCTGAGCCAGCGATAAAACGCCTGTGACGGTGGCCGCTTGTCCTCCTTCGGCCTGAATCAGGTGGTGCCGCTTCGGCCAAGTCGCCAATTTGGAGTCCCACTCAGTTTGGGCATACAGCGCTTCGGGCTGCACCACCTGCAAACCCGACTCTTGACATTGATACACCGCGCCAAACATTTCACCTCGCTGCGCGCGCAGGGCCACAGCGGTATGGGGTGGTCGATCAGCATTGGGAGGAGCGACTTCTGGAACCAGGGTGGAACAATGATGTTGGGCGATCGCGTCTAGGCTGGAGACTCCGAATAGAGGGATCGCCAACTGCTGGGCTAAAGTTCGCGCTACGACGACACCAATGCGCGTACCGGTGAAACCACCAGGACCTTTGGCCACAGCAACGTAAGCCAGCTCAGACCAGGCATAGGGAGCCATAAACGTCTGCAGGCAAGTATGCAGATAGGCCGTCAAGTCGCGCCCCAGTGGCCAGACCTGCGATTTCATCGCGCCAGTAGTGTCTTCTGGTGCTAACTCAAGCCGTGCCAATCCCAGTTCTGGACTGCTGGTGTGAATCGCTAGGCCAATCATGCTTCAGTGCGTACAGCGCCATCGGGCATCACTGTTTGGTTGAGGGTCGCGCCTTCTAGCACAGCGCCCTCTAAGTTGGCATCCTGGAGCGTGGCCAAGGTCAGGTCAGCGCCACTCAAGTTGACGTTGAGTAAATTTGCGGCGGTCAACGTGGCTGCAGTCAAATTAGTGCCCAAGAGGTTGGCGTCTGCCAGATTAGCCGCATGAAAGTTTGCCTTGGTCAAGTTGGCTCGGTTGAGACGAGCCCCCTTCATGTTCGTCTCTTGGAGTTGCGCTTCGCTTAAGTCTGCGTTCAACAGACGTGCATCCGCCAGGTTAGCCCCTGATAAATCCGCCCTGACGAGCTTAGTACGCTGCAGCTCCGCTCGCTTGAGGTTCGCATCACTGAGATTAGCCGCCGTGAGGTCAGCCCGGCTCATCTCTACGCCAATTAAGCTGGCCTGACTGAGATTGCATTCACTTAAGTTGACATTGGAGAGGTCAGAGCGATTGAGATTGACGCCTGACATCATGGCTTGGCTGAGAATCGTTTCAGCCAGGTCAGCCCCCAACAAATTGGCGCCGGTGAGAGTGGCGCCGGTCAAATTTGCCTTGTTGACGTCGGCTCCGCTTAAATCAGCCCGAGAGAGATCAGCCTGAGATAAATCAGCCCCCGAGAGCGAAGCCCCAATAAAGTTGACGCGAGAAAGATCGGCACCGTTCAGATTGGCCCCATTGAGCACAGCGTTGCTCAGGTTGGCGCGGCTCAAGTCGATCGCTGCCGTCTCGGCTTCTTGACGCCACTGATTCCAGCTATCAATGCCTGCGCGGAGTTTTGCCAGCTGCTCCTCATTTGCCATCTTGCTGCCTACCTGTGATGTATCCGCTCGGGTCGATCGCTTAACGTCAGTTATTGCGATCGAGCTACCTAGCCCCTTGACTGGACGGCGCTGTGGCGATGATTCGCGAACGCTGCTCTGTCCGTCTTTTCAGGGTTTATCATGACACAATTCTTACCTACGCAGAAAACCTTCTTAAGGTTGAAAGCCGGATGAGACTGCTGATTGATTTGGGTCAGGAGGGGGAGTCGGGGATGGAGGGTAGAGAGTGGGGAGTCTGTTGTGAGCAGGGCAGAGTTCTACGGAGTGGAGAGTGGAGGGTCGGGAGTAGAGGGTTAAGAGTTCGGAAGTTGGAGTGAGGAATTCAGAACAAAGAATTTGGCGTGAGGAGTCTCCTGC
>CALCPB010000861.1 GCA_937897665.1 uncultured Halomicronema sp.
GAGTGCCGTTCGAGATCTCCGTCACCAGAATGCGCAAAGCAGCCGCTTCGGCGGTGCGGCGAATGGTAGAAATCGCGCTGCCAATGGCGGCCTGATGACGCTTTAACGATTCATTATCGGTGTACAGAACGGTGGGCCGCTTGGACTTGAGGTGAGCGGCAAAGACTTCGATCGTGGGCACTTCATCGCCCGCATCGGCGTGACCAATAGAAAGTTGTAGGACGGTGCGAGAGAAGCGATTGATCTCAATGTTGAGCTCGTCATCTTCGCCATCGTTGCTAGGCGGCTTGTTGAGATTAACGTTGGAGGGGAATTCTTTATGCATCTGATGGCCAATCACCTGCCAGGGTTGGCGGACAGCGGCGGCCACGGCAATGTTGTACCACTCGTCTTTGATAAAGCAGAGCTCATATTCATCTGCCAAGTCAGCGACCTCAAAGAGATCGATCAAGCATTGCTTAGACCAGAGTTCTTGAAAGGCGATGACATCTGCCTCAAGGCGGCGGAGCGTTTGGGCAGACCAGGCAATCTTGGCGTCATACTGAGCCTGGGTGTAGGCGTTTCTGTACCACTAGACCTCGGGCAGCTGCAGATTGTAGAGATTGAAGGTGGCAAAGCTGATGTTTTTAGAATTCCGGCTGCTGGCCATAGGACTCTCCTGAAGCGTCAGGGCATGCGATACTGTTGTGCCCTTGAGCTATCCAGCGTTAGGGCTGAGCGTTGCCATTCTTATAGCTCACAGGTGCTGGCCCGTCATAGGGTGTAGAACACATTGCCACATTGATAATCTCGGTGATCGTTCATCCTGTCGGCGATCGCCGACAGAACTTTCAGACTACGTTCAGCATCAAATTTTTGTCGCCTAAGTACAATGCATATGACGCTACAGTCAGGCCGTTGAGGCTGACGAGACCAAGCAGGAGCCGGAGTTGGCGGCATTGTTCAAGGGATATCCGCTCTACACGCCGTTGTTTGGTGAGCAGCGCTTGAAGGTGCAGACGGTGTAAATCCGGGACAATGCGGACGGCTGAGCGCAACTGCCAGGCCAACTTTTCCGGGAACGCGGCGACAGCGTCAGGGGCTTGTTGTGTATGACTTGGGTGGGCGGTCTTGAGTTTCGCTTTCCAGCGCTGGCGGACCCAGTGGTAGACCATCCAATAGTTCACCCCGAGATGACATTACATTGCAGATTACCCCTGATTTATGCCTTGATTATGCAACGCCAGTTTTGGCACTTAGGGTAATGTGGCCAAATTTCCTGACTACTCTGGCAGAAGCGGAAAAAGTAGAAGATAAAGGCAAAAGCAAACTGCAAAACTTACCCAGTAAATGGCTCGGATATCCTGGGTCGTCCTGACCAGCATTGCAGATTCAAATAGCTCTCAATTTAATATGTCCAGTGCTGATTTCTACATTAATTTATCGCCGCTTGATCGATTTCTCGATTTAGCCGATCCTGACCTTTATACTGACGTTCCTGAAGACTGGTACGTGCTGATTACCGACGTTGTGGGCTCCACTCAGGCGATCGACCAGGGGCATTACAAAGAAGTTAACCTCGTAGGCGCTAGCTCCATCATTGCCGTTTTGAATGCCCTCGACACGGCCGAGATACCGTTTGTATTTGGTGGCGACGGCGCCTCTCTATTGGTGCCACCCTGGGCTCTGCATGCTGCTCGTGAGGCGTTACTCAGCCTCAAAACATTGGCCCGCAAAGCCTTCCAGCTAGAGCTCAGGGTTGGCGTCGTTCCCGTATCGGTCGTCACTCAACGATTTCCTTTGCAAGTCGCCAAGATTAGATTGACTCCGTACTGCAATCAATCTAGCTTTATCGGGGGTGGGCTCACTTATGCCACTGATCTAGTGAAAAAGAACGAGCGTTATCAGCTCATTAAGGACGGCGAATACCCTGCCAACCTTCGAGGCTTAGAATGTCACTGGCAAGATATTCCTAGCCTTCACGGCCACATGGTAAGTCTGATCGTATCGGCTCTCCCAAATAATGGGCACAGTAATGAAGTCCTTTATCAACAAGTCATCCAAGCAATTCAGACGATTTACGGCGACGAGCAGCGTTACCGACCCGTTACCCCAGAAGCCTTGAATCTCACTTTTAACCCTCGAAGACTTATCTTAGAAGTCAAAGCTAAAACTCAAGGTAAGCCACGGTGGCTGCGGATTTTATATCTCGTTCGCGTTCTCATCGAAATTTTTGTCGGGCGTTACTTGATTGCCTTCAATGTGAAATTTGAGAAGATCCAATGGGGGCATTATAAAGAGGATCTTTGCGCTGCTTCGGACTATCAGAAAATCGATGACGCCTTACGGATGGTGATTTCTGGAACATCGTCCCAAACTCATCAATTAGAGGCATTTCTCAAGCAACAAAGGCAAGATGGAAAGCTAATTTATGGCATGCATGTGAGCGATCGCGCGCTCATGACTTGCATGTTTATGGGGAGTCGCGAACACCACATTCACTTCATTGATGGAGCAGATGGAGGCTACGCTCTAGCGGCCCGTAACTTGAAGGGGGCTGTCGCAAAGATAGAGGAACAATAAAATAGAACTACGTCCCTCGATAGGGAACTGTGAACTTACCGTATTTGAAATTAGTCAGTTTTGTATTTGTGGGTAAAGGCGCTTGAGCTGAATCCGAGCATCTGCGATCGTGCACCAAGGTTTCAAAATGTCGGGACGCTCAGCAACCCTCAACAAAGTTTGGCCCAGTTCTCTACAGCAACGATTTAATCATCTCGTTGAACTGATAGCCTGCGACCAATGCCTGTAGTTTTGTCGCTAGAGCAGCTTTTTCCAGGGGAATTTCCTGAATAAGGTGCTGCACTTTTTGCCTTCCAGACCGCAGGCCGCCTCATGCAGTTGTGCTTGCCACTGAGACGGCATGGCCTCTAAGTCCACTGCAAAATCAGAAGGTGACGCTTCATCCCCAGGGCAATTTACTGGCCAGCAGTAACGAAGATAGCAAGGTCAGGCAATTAAGTCTGGAAAAGTATTGCGATCGCAGTTTTGAATTTTG
>CALCPB010000862.1 GCA_937897665.1 uncultured Halomicronema sp.
AGCCAGAGCCAGAGCCAGAAGCAGACGAGACCCCGGCAGGTGAGGTCGAAGCAGAGCCGGAGACAGAGGTGGAGAATGAGGTGGAGACGGAGTAGGCAGTTCTGAGATTGAGGCTCAGTTTGCGAGGGTGGAGAACAGCCGGGGAGCTGGGGGAGCTGGGGAGCACCTAGCGATTCTGTTTTGAGACATCAATGCTTGTGTCGATGCTCTGAAATTCTGAAATAAAGTCTGAAAATCTGCCCCCTTGTATGTTGAGAGGGGAAGCGTTAGCCCGTCCCCCCTTGGGAGGTGACCTGGTCATACCCCGTGGGCAAGCCAGGAGCAGCGCTTCAATTCATCCTCAGCTGAGCTCGAAGAATCGCCCGGAGCCCGTCATCGGAGCCCGCATCCGCAAGGCAGAGTGCGCAGGATGGAGACCTCACTTGAACTCACGTCAGGAGTCAGCCTCAGATGAGCAGTCAATCCACGGCAATATCGAGTCGGCCAAACTGGGTCGGCATCGATGTGAGCAAAGCCAAGTTAGATGTCTACGAACTCGAAAGTGCTCAGGCTCAGCGCTTTACCAACGACCGCAAGGGCATCGAGCAACTGCATCAGCGGTTGATGCAGTTGCCCCAAGCATCCGTAGTCTGTGAGTCGACCGGCGGGCTCGAGCGCCTAGCCGCTGAAACCCTATCGGCTAGTGGCATTCCTGTGAGCATCATTAACGCGGCTCAGATGCACAGCTTCGCGAAGGCCAGCGGTGTGCTGGCCAAGACCGACACGCTGGATGCCCGCACCATTGCCCGCTACGGCGAATGCTTCAAACCCACACCCACCGTGTTTGCCTCAGAGCAGGAACAGGAACTCAAAGCGTGGCTGGTGCGCCGCAAACAGCTCTCGAACACCCTGACCGAGGAGAAGAACCGGCTGGGCCAACTCACTGGCCAGCGACAAGCTGGGGTGAGAGGTCAAGTCGAGGCACATATCGAATGGCTGAATGCACAAATCAAAGCCGCCGAAGCGAAAATTGAGGCTTTGGCCGAGCAACAGGCTCAGTGGCAGGCTGACCGGGCACTGCTGATGTCGGTCAAAGGGATTGGCAAAGTCATCTCGATCAGTCTGCTCGTCCATCTCCCCGAGCTAGGCAAGGCCACTAACAAGCAGATTGCGGCGCTGGCCGGACTCGCGCCGTTCAACCGCGACAGCGGCAACTACCAGGGCAAGCGCTCCACTTGGGGCGGTCGGGCACCGGCTCGGAGTGCCCTGTACATGGCCGCAATGGTAGCAGTACGCTATAACCCGCCTATCAAAGCGTTTTACAACCAGTTGCTAGCGCGAGGCAAAACCAAAAAAGTCGCCCTAATCGCTTGTGCCAGAAAGCTGCTCTGCTGCCTAAACGCGATGCTCAAGCAGCGCACCGAGTGGCAGGATGAGCGGGTGACGGCATTCTTCACAACCACCTGATTCAGCTATCCTCTTGACATTCAAGATAATCGCTTGCCCCATAGCCCTCCACTACAATCTGTAGTTCTATTCTGGAGAACTGGTATCAGGCATAGGGCTGAGCGATCGCCTGAGCAAATTCGTTATTGTCCCTAGAGCACCACTCCAGATTTAGGGCTGCAAATAAGGTCGCAAGCCCACGACTTCGCCAATCACAATGATGCAGGGAGACAGCGCTGCAGCCTTAGTCTGCTGCGTGATATTGAGTAACGTTCCCGTCCAAACCTGCTGTTGAGGCTGACTCGCCCACCGCACGATCGCCACCGGCGTTTCCGGACGCTTGCCGTAACGCAGCAGGCGATCGCAGATCGCGGGCAGCGCGTAGCCCCCCATCAGCACGACTACAACAGCCATTTGGGCTAAGGCCTCCCAGTTGTGCAGCTCCAAATCATGGGCCGTCAGCACAGTGAATTGACTGCCCAAAACCGGATCTGTCAGTGGCACACTGGCGAGCAGCGGGGCCACAGTGGCAGATGACAAACCGGGAATCACTTCGAACGCGCAGTTGGCAGCCTTGAGCGCTTGAATCTCCGCAGCAGTGCGGCCAAAAATAAACGGATCGCCACTTTTGAGACGAATGACGGTTTTGCCCTGTTGGCAGAGATCGATGAGGAGTTGATTGATCGCCGCCTGCGACCAGCTCGGCTGTCCGCCTCGTTTGCCAACGGAGTGAATGTCACAAG
>CALCPB010000863.1 GCA_937897665.1 uncultured Halomicronema sp.
AATAAGGCATAAAATTTAGTTTCCGGAAGCTCAATTTTGCCACTGCATAACAAGATTCCTCCAATGGTTGATCCATATAGAAGGACTCCTCCGATCGCTTTAAAGCCTTCGTCAAAAGTTATGTTGCCTTTCACCTCGATATCTTGTGCACAAAGAGTGAAATCCCCCATGCCTGACCACTCGAAATCACAATTTTTGCAATTCAGATCACCGCCAATTATTGCTCCATTCAGAAACACCTGGCCAACCGATTTGAAGCCTTTACTAAAATGAACAGAGCCGCCAACTTTTATGTTCGGTGCGTTCAAGGTATTGCCATGATTTTTTGCATGCTCAAACGTACCTCTATGACATTGCAGATTGCCGCCAATGACTGTTCCATTCAAAGAGATGCGTCCTATTACATTGAAACCTTCGCTCAAATGCATGGAACCCCTTACCTCCATAGCCTGAGCTATCAAGGCATGCTCCTGTGCCTGAGGATGCTTGAACGCCCCACCACCACACTGCAAGCTGCCGCCAATGACCGTTTCACTCAGGAGAACTATTCCCAATGCTTTGAATCCGCTGCCCATAAAGACCGTTCTTCTTACCCTCATGCCACTGGCCTGTAAGGCATAGTTCTCGTGAAGAGAATGCTCAAAAGTCCCACCGCTGCACTGCAGGCTGCCGTCAATATTTGCTCCACTTAGATTTACTCCCCCCTTTGCGTTAAAGCCTTCGCATAAATGCACGGAGCCCTTTACCTCGATGTTGACGGCAATTAAGATTAAGGTCTTTTCATGGAAGACACCTTCAACGAATAAAGAGCCATTGCCCGTCACCATTTCGGGTGGCAGTATAAATCGTGTGGGATATTCAAAAGTGGCATTGTTGCAAACTAAGTCTTTACCGATCGTTGAGTTACTTAGGAATACTCCCCCTATAGCTTTGAATTCTTTATCTAAGAACATAGAACCCTTCACTTCTATGTTCCCAGCCAGTAACACATACTTTCCGTACATGGAATGCCCAAAGATCCCGTTTGTGCACTCTAGATCGCCACCGATAGTGGCTCCGTTTATCTTCACGCCTCCCATCGACTTGAAACCTTCGCTTAAAAACATAGAGCCTTCTACATCTATGTTCATAGCAGTCAGGGCATACTCTTTGCTCCCAGCATGCTCAAAAGTGCCGTGTTTGCAATCCAGGTTGCCGCCAATGGTCGCGCTGCTCAGCGATACGCGGCCCGTGGCGTGGAAGTCATCGCTCAACAAGACGCTGCCCTTGATTTCAGTACTTTGGGCGTTGAGCGCATCGCCGTTCTGCCCGTCAAAGCAGCCTTTGTAGCAATCAAGGTTGCCGCCAATGGTCGCGCCGAGCAGCGATATGCTCCCCGTGGCGTGGAAGCCATTGCACAAAAAAACGCCACTCTCGACTTGCAGACCTGTTGCGTTAATTGCAAGGGCTGTTGGAGTAGAGCCTTTTCGTTGAGTGGCAACGTGAGATCCGGCAAGGTTCAGAACCTTCAATTTGGCTCTGGTCAGCTGAATCGGCTCAAGAAAAATACATCGATTCAGAATCAAGGGAAACTCTAAATAGGCATCCTGGAGATCTAGTTCTCCTTCAATAATCTGGGCTCCAATAATCCTTATTCCCCGATGAGTAAGGTATTCGCCAGCCGCTTTATCTGCGCATAGCCACACCACCAACGATGCCCTTAAATGCCTTTCTGCACTCCACTTATCGGCTGTTGATAGATCGTTCAGCGCCTCATTTCCATCGCTAAAATCTGCTTTCTTTCCCGCCGCGACTGCCCGCAGCAATTTCTGCTCCGACTCTGTCAACTCAAACGTTTCCGCTGCCAACTTGATTAACGCTTCAGCCTTCGAGGTCATACCTGGAAATTAACCCAAAACAACAGAGGTATTGCCCCCTCTGCGTTCAAAGATAATGAGCGGTATTAATAATCAGTCCAAACTTAATCACATTTGCAGATCCCCTCGGCTCCTACATAGAAGCTGAAAAAATGCCAAGAGGCGGGCTTGAAGCGCCGATACGAGGATTTTCAGCCCCAGCAAAAAGGCTTTGAGGAGTTGCCCAAACAAATAAGCATGTGTCTTTGGTGGAACCATTAGTACAAACTAACGGGGGTATGGCTGAAACGTATGCCAGGAGGCGGGCTTGAACCGCCGACACGAGGATTTTCAGTCCTCTGCTCTACCAGCTGAGCTATCCCGGCTAAAGCGCTGTAATTTAAGCGCTTGATTAAGATAACAGACTCAATGAATCCACCGCAAGCTTTTATTGAAGTTGAAGCGACCCGCTCAGCCGAGGTGTAGCGCTGAGCAGCGGGTTCCTCATGAGCGATCGCGACACGCCCCCATCGGGCGGCACGGCGAATTTATTGAGCCCTCCGTCCTACTCCACCGGGCGCAGCCGCGCGACCTTGAGCACAAATTCTCCATTGCCCTGCCCCGCATAGGATCGCACCCGAACGGTGTACATGCCCGATTGAGTGATGCGGGCAAACAGCAGCGAGTTGGTGGTGCCGTCGGGGCCGTCGTCATTTTCGCCGACGGTAGTGCCATCCGGGCCGAGCAGTGTGACCAGCGTGTCAAACTCTTCTGAAATCAAGTCGATCGCCACCTGGTCGCCATCTTCTAACTGCACCGTATAGTCGCGGGCATAGCCGCCCACCCCAGTGGGAATATCATCTTCCGACAGGGTATCGGTCAGCTCGCGGGTTGCCGGCATCGGAATCGGGGTATAAATGGCGTCTTGGGCCTGAGCCTGAACAGCGGTAAGACTCAGGGTGCCGGCCAGAGCCAGGGGCATCCACAGCAGCGAGCGAGCGGCGCGGGTTAACTTCATAGGAGGGTATGCAAATGGGAGATTTCGGTGCCATTATGGCTCAGCTTGGGGCGCTTGCAGCGATCGCCCCGAGCAAAATTAGGCACAAAGTTACGGGTGCGATCGCTTACCGGGGCGCATCGGCTTTGTAGAAGTCGTCTTTGGTGGGCTCTTGACCGCCGCCGTCAGCATTGATACAGCCGGATTTATCGACGTATTTACACACTCTGGCCCAGAGGCGGGCGCGGTTACCGGCGGGGCCAGTCGCAAATTGCACGCGATCGCCCCCCACGACCCCCACCATAATTTTGACGCTACAGACGGGACAGGTTTGAATTTTCATGGGCGCACCGTTGCTCTCTTCCCAAAAATCATCTCAAGTTTTTTGCGGTTTGCCCACGCATCGCGGCAAAAATTGCCGGTTTATCATCGAGACTCGCCTGCTCGATCAAGGTATATCAGCGGCTGGAGCCTGGAAACATGGTGACAGCGCCCCAGGAGAATTTTCGCCCGCCGCCGCCAAACATATAGCGCGACAATGGCACCAGCCAAGTAGCGAAGCACCGTGAGCGCCATGCCTGAGGCCCCCCTGCCCGATTCCTCCTCTGATGTTCCTGCCTCTGAGTTACCCGACGCCGAGTGGACTGATGAAAGCGGCGGCGAAGAGGCAATGCCCGCCGCTGTGCCGCCGCCCCTCAAGGTAGAGTCCACGACCGGTGCTCAGGAGAACGCTGATGCCGCTGACGCGGAATGGACTGACGAAAGCGGCTTTCATGACTCGGTGCCGGTTCCCGAGCCCCCCCCGCTTGAGGCTCAGGTCGCGACCGATGTTTGGGATGCGGGCACCTCTGACTGGCTAGAAGACCCCACCGACCCGCCCTTAGCGGCAGCGGCTCCCACCACTCAAGATGCTTTAGCCTGGCTCAAACCGCTGGGGCGGCGATCGCGCACGGCTTGGCAGCGACTACTGAGGGGGATTCGCGGTCGCATTCCTGCCGCGGCTAATCTATCTGATGGTATTTTGAGCGGCCTGCTGATCGGCATCTTGGTGCTCTTACTGACCCTGATCAATAGCGTGCGACAGCCCACCGTGGCCGCGCCGCCGCCCGCCCCAGAACCGGTGTCGTCGCCGGATCTACCTGCCATTCCTGAGGTTGAGGTGCCCGCATCACGGCCAGCCACTCCGACCTTGCCAGACGCGGCCAGCTCGCCTTTGGACACTGCCGCTGCCGCGCTACAGAGCGATCGCATTGCCAATCTGCAGGCGCAGCTGACCGACAGCACAATTCTCAACGCCAAGCGCGTGATTGATTCGGTGCAGGCGGACTTCACGGCCAACCGCCTCACGCTCATTGTTAACGGCGACTGGTATCGCCTCTCGGACTATGACCAGACCCAACTAGCTCAGCAGTTGATGACGCAAGCGGTCGATCTGGCTTTCACAACGCTAGAGCTGCAAACGACCACAGGCGAGCTAATTGCCCGCACTCCGGTGATTGGCGATGAAATGGTGATCTTTTTGCGATCGGCCCCGCCCGTAGTTGAGCCGCCGCCCCGACCACGCTATCGCCTCACGGTTGATCGGTAGCGCGGTGGTTCATTGGCGCTGGGCATCAGCCACTCGCAACGGTTTACCTTGATGAATCCGCCGCTCTACACACTATTCGCGGTTGAAGGTCGGCTGGGGATTCACCAGATCTAGCCGATTGAGGCCCCACACCAGGCCAATCGACAGCAAACCACCCACCACCAGGCCAAACAACAGCAGCCCCACAATAAAATTGCGCATCAGGCGTTTGTCAGAGGCGAGCCGCGCCTGACTGGCCGCCGATCGCCGGGCATCATAGTCGTGACGCTGCTCTAGCTGGTTGGCAAACTCGGCCTCTACGTCATTGGCGTCAGGCAGCGGTTGAGAATTGGGATTGTGAAATGGCGGTTGTTCCATGGTCTCGCCTGTTGAGAGTGAGAGCATTGAGGCACGGTTATACAGAGCAGGTTACCAGCAACCTTCTGAACTGTGTTTATGTGGCCCAAGGTTGAGGCGATGGCGGGCGGCTGAGTCTCCTATCGCAGAAACTGTGCAATAGGGGCAGGGAATGAAGCCGGGGAGTGCGATCGCGAGGTTGTATCCATGGCATAGAATTGCAGCGGCGATCCCCCCACCCTTGAAAAGCTATCCTTTAGGCAAAGTCGGTCAAAGCTATGGCAATAGAGGACTTGAGACTACGCTTGAGCGGGCAAACCTCACCGCC
>CALCPB010000864.1 GCA_937897665.1 uncultured Halomicronema sp.
CACGGGGGTGCGCAGCTCATGGGAAACCGTGCTCAAAAAGTCGTCTTTGAGCTGGTTGAGCCGCTCTAACTCTTTGACTTGAGCTTGCGCCGCTTGATACAACCGGGCCTGCCGAATAGCGATCGCACATTGGTTGGCCACCTGCTGCACTAGCCGAATTTCCTGCTCGGCAAAGCCATAGTCTTTTTCATTAATCAGCCAGAGATCGCCCAACACGCCGCGATCGTCGCGGATCGGGCAGGCAAACATCGCCACATGCCCCCGCACCGGATTCGGTTCCTTTGAGCAAAATTGAAAATATTGACCGTTTAACAGCTGGTGATAAACCTCAGGAAAGGCCTCCATCTGAGCCACTCGGCCCTGATAGGGCGGCAGCGATTCGTTGTATTCGTAGTAAATCGTTGAGGTGCCCTGCTCCAAGTCATAGAGTGCTGTGTTCGAGCCCTTGGCCCCCAATACCCCGGTCAGTTCTTCGACCGCCGTTTGCAAGATTTGCGACTCATCTAAGCTGTCGCGAACGCGGTCAGCAATGAGTTTCAGCGTGGCCTCAAAATCTAACGCCTGCCGCAGCTGTCGGGTGCGCTGCTCCACCTGGGTTTCTAACTCGGCGTTGAGCTGTCGGACTTGGGCGTAGAGATCGGCTTGGGCGATCGCCCGCCCCACCTGAGTCGCCACATCCTGCAGCGACTCGATTTCCCACTGCATCCATGGCCGCGGATGACGACAGTCATGCACACAAATCAGGCCCAACAGCGTGTCGCCCTGAACAACGGGAATGGTGATCTGCGACTGGACGTTGACGGCCTTGAGATAAACGCGCTGAGCTTCGGGTAAATCAGAGTTCTCAACGTCTTCAACCGCGCTGAACTGCCCTTGGTGATATTGACTCAGTTCAGCAGGGTTAAAGCAGGTCTCGTCGAGCAGTAGCTCTTTGAGCGAGTTCTGATCGGGCACCACAGCTTCGGCCAGGACGCCTAATTGATCAGGGCGCAGGCTATAAAACAGCACCCGATCGGCCTCTAAAAAGCGGCGCAATTCTTCCATGCTGCGCTCTAGCAAGTTGACTGGGCGCATGGAATGCAGCAGGTGCTTGGCGATCGCGCCCAACAGTCGTTCTCGCCGTGACTCTTGCTGAAGGCGCTGCTCGGTCTCAACGCGCTGGGTGATGTCTCGTAGGATGTGAGTGAGAAAGGGCGATTGATTTTGGTCAGTCCACAAGCTAATCTTGACCGCCAAAATGCGCACTTCATCTTGTCCGTTGCGCAGCGCAATCTCCCGCTCTTGCACGGCATGGGTCGCTAGAGCTCGCTGCTGCAGCCCTCGGAGAATGTCTAACCCCGAACTGGTCAGCAGATCGGGCTTTTGTTGACCTAATAGAATCCCTGAGGGATAACCCAGCAGATCGCAGCAGGCCGCATTGACATAGACCCAATCGTCTTTGGCATCGGTGATAAAAACCGGGTCAGCGATCGCGTCAAGAACAGTCGACGTAGCGGTTAAAGTATCAGTCACTTGCCTACGGGGAGAGAGCAGTTTTACGGTCAGAAAATTCGAGAACCAGACCTGATGAGGGACGTAAATAGACAATCCACCCCAGAGAATCACCTTCTCGGGAACAGAGCGTTTTGCCACCTAACGACTTCGGCAGGCCAAGTCAGCAGGGGCCTCACCGTCACAGTTAGGCTGTCTAAAACTATCCGACGAAGGGGGCTGGGGGCGTTCATGCCGTTGCACAAAGGCGGACGAAGGGGGCTGGGGATTGGGCAAGGATACGGTCAGGCAACCAACACTACGCAAAGATTATTTGAGACTATGGTTTTACGTATAAATACG
>CALCPB010000865.1 GCA_937897665.1 uncultured Halomicronema sp.
GATCGCCGCGCGAGTCTTTCAGCTGCGGCATCGGTTAGGTAAGCCGCTTTCGCCCAAGCGGTCGCTAGCGGTCTTCAGCTTTTTGGCCGGGGCGATCGGCGTGGGTCTAGCGGCTTTGATTTTTTTTACACTGATTATCTTTACACTGCCATCCACCTTAGACCGCAGCGCCGAGCAAGGGTTTCTGACCGCCTTGATGGTGGCGCACATACCGCTGATCTTTTTGGAGGGAGTTTTTACGACACTACTCTGCTTTTTTTTGCTGCGTATCAAACCCGAACTTTTGGAAAGCTAACTCTTTATGGCGATCGCGCTTCATGCTGATGTGTTTATTCCCGGCGATTCTCCCCTTCATCGCTGGGCCGTGCGTCCCAAGCTGCTGAGCTTGCTGACGCTGATGTTTGCGATCTCCCTGGTGCGTCATTTGCTACTGCTGCCCTGGGTTTTTGTCGTTGTCGGTGGTTTGTATCTGGCCTCACGATTACCGCTGCAATATCTGTGGCGGCGTTTGCCCTATCCGGGTGTCTTCATCGTGGCGATGGTGGGTTTGCTGCCGTGGGTTTCAGGCGAAACGGTAATTTGGCAGTGGTCATTTTTGGCCCTGCATTTAGAGGGTTTGCAAACGGCGACCTTGATTGCGGGCCGGTTTTTAGCCATTTTGGTCACCGGTTTTGTGCTGTTGGGCACGACCCCCTTTCTCAATCTTTTGGCGGCGCTGCGGTCTTTTGGGCTATCGCCGCTGCTCACCGACATGACCCTGCTCACCTACCGCTATTTGTTTAACATTGCTGCGCAGTTGGCAACGATGCGTCAGGCTATGCGCCTGCGGGGGCACGGCTTGCTCCGTCAAACGGTACAGCGCCAGTGGGGCTGGCTGGTCGCTTTGTTTGGCAGTCTGTTATTAAGAAGCTACGAACGATCACAGCGGGTTTATCAGGCCATGCGCCTGCGGGGCTATGGCCAACAAGGCCAAGGGCTCTCTCCTCTCACTGTCGCGGGTCCGGCGCGATCGGCCCCGGCGCCTATGACGGTTTTAACCTTGCTATCTGCCTTTAGTTTTGTCATCGCCGAGTGGATTTTCCTAGCGTCATGAATCAATTTTCATCCAGTACACCACCGTCCGTTTCGATTCCCACCGCTAAGGACTTTTTGACCCCAGCGACGGCGATCTCGCTACACAACCTGTCTTTTTCCTACCCCGACAATCCTCACATTCTAGTAGACATTAGTCTGAGCATTCGTGAGGGTGAACGGGTCGGGCTGATCGGCCACAACGGCTGTGGCAAAACGACATTGTTTCGATTGATCTGCGGCCTGCTGCCACCTCAGACCGGGACGATTCAGCTGTTTGATCAGCCGGTGCAGCCCAATCAATTTCGTTCCGAGATTGGTTTTTTGTTTCAAGATCCCGAAGATCAGCTCTTTTCACCCTCAGTGCGTGATGACATTGCCTTTGGTCCCCAAAATCTCGGGCTATCGGAAGCGGAGGTCACCGAGCGAGTCGAAGCGGCCTTAGAGCTCACGGGCATTAAAGCTCTCGAAGATCGACCGCCCCACCATCTGTCAGGCGGGGAAAAGCAAATGGTTGCGATCGCAGGCCTGGTCGCCATGTGTCCGCGTGTTTTGCTCAATGACGAACCGACTGCCAGCCTGCAGCGCTCCGACGAAACGCTGCTGCTGGCCTCCCACGATCTGGAATTTTTGTTGGAGGTGTGTGATCGTGTGGTGCTGATCGATGAAGGCCGCATCATTGCCGATGGTGACCCCGTTGAAGTGATGGGTGATCAAACGCTGATGGAAGCTCACGGCCTCGAAAAGCCCCACTCGCTGATTCCTCATGTCGAGCCTCACCATGCTCAGCGCGATCGCTTGGCTCAACTGCCGCTTGAGGGCTAAGCTGAGTCACAGCGCTCGACGGGGTTGATGTGCGGGCTGTCGCGAAGGTACAGCCGCAACACCGCTGCCGCTGGGGAGCTGCGCCCAAAACAGCGCCCCTGATTACCAGGGTTTAGCACTGCCCAACCCTGACAGAACCGGTTCTGCTCTGTGGATTCGCCATCAGGCCCATGTTTGACAAACAAAATTTGTTCGCCGTGTCCCTGTTCCCCTATCTAGGGTTCCTCTACTTTTTGACGCGATCGGGGCAAACGCCTCGGCTAGCGCTCATTGGCTTTTATGTGCTGCTGATTTTTGTCGCGATTACGATTCCAGCGGGGCTCTATGCTCGCCAAGCCTTTGGCGCTGAACTTGCTGATGTTGACTGGCTGCACGGGTCGGCTGAGCTGTTATTAAGCATTTCCAACATTCTGGTGGTCTTGGGCTTTCGGCAAGCAGTGCTCAAGCGGCAACAGGCAGAAGAGTCTTAGGGCAATCCAAAATAGAAATATCTCACCTGAAGAACCCGGTTTCTGGAAACCGGTCAACCGGCTGCGGCCAGTTTTTCATCGAAACCGGGTTCTTGGACACGTTATTTTTGGGGATATGCCTAGCTCATTGCGACACGAAAATAGTAACCGACACCGTCGTCTACAAAACTGATCGCGGCGGCTGGCCCTGGTGCAAAATCAGTCGGTTGCCGTCGGGATCATAGGCATAAATTTCTCGCCCGTGGGAGGCAGTCTGGATGACACCGGGTGGTGGATAGCCGAGTTGGGTGAGATGGGCGATCGCCCCTTCTAAGTCTGTCACCTCTAAACATAGGCTCATGGCCGCGCCTGCCGAATTGGCAAACTCTTCCGCATTCTGCTTTTGCGGTTGAAACAGGGCTAGTTTGAGCCCTGGCAACACAAATTCCGCATAGCGATCGACCGCAAACGTTTGTGGTGGCTGGTCGAAGAGCGCTTCATAAAATTGGGCTGCGTCGTTCACCTGACGGGTCGCCAGCGCCACAAAGGCTTCTGCACAGAACGTTTGATTGACCAAACTAGATTCCTCAAACAGAGCCGCAATTAAACAATGTAGGGGATATGGCGACGTTAATCCAACGCATCATCACAGTGTCTGCGGTTGGTATCGGCTGGCGTGACGCACTTATCGATGATCATGGTCGCCTAATTAAGCGCCAAAGGGATGAAGACTGGACTGATCAGTTGGATTTTGCCCAACTGTAATCGTCTCCATCGGTAGTTTTAACTAATATTTGTTAGCCTCAGTCTGGAAAGTCGATGCGTCAACCGGCTTTGTCAGACCTGAACGATGGGCTGGGCTGTGTACGTTGTCGACAGAGGAAGAAACAACGCTCTTTTTAGAATTCGTCAATATCCGCCGTCAGGCGCAGTTACCAGCTTTCATAGGAGACTCCCATGGTTGTTACGGCTGCTTCCCCCCAGTCCATTGCTGACCAGCTTGGCGATGAAGCGAGTTATCTGCTCGACTACGAGGCGAAAGTATCCCAATCTCTACTCCACCTGCCCGGTCCCAACTGGGTCGAGGGCAACTTTGCCCAGAGCGATCGCAGTCCTCAGGTTCTTCGCAGTTTGCAGCAGCTCTATGGCACCGGCCGGTTAGCCAATACCGGCTATCTCTCAATCCTGCCCGTCGATCAGGGGATTGAGCATTCTGCTGCAGCCTCGTTTGCGCCCAATCCCATTTACTTTGACCCGCAGAACATTATTGAGCTGGCGATCGCGGGTGGCTGCAACGCTGTGGCGACCACGGTAGGCGTCTTAGGCAGCGTCGCTCGCAAATATGCCTACAAAATTCCCTTCATTGTGAAACTCAACCATAGTGAGCTGCTGACCTTTCCCAACGTGAACGACCAGGTCATGTATGCCTCTGTTGAGCAGGCCTGGAATTTAGGTGCAGTCGCCGTGGGGGCCACCGTTTACTTTGGTTCTAGCGAGGCGACTCGGCAGCTACAAGAGGTGCGAGCGGCCTTTGCGCGTGCTCATGAGCTGGGCATGGCCACGATTTTGTGGTGCTATCTGCGCAACAGCGCCTTTCAACAAGAGCAGGACTATCATCTCTCAGCCGATCTAACTGGGCAGGCAAACCATCTGGGGACGACAATTCAAGCCGATATCATTAAGCAAAAGTTGCCTACGACTAACGGTGGCTATGGGGCGGTCGCTCAGGCCACTGGCCAAAAGTTTGGCCGTACCGATGATCGGGTCTACAGCGAGTTGACGAGCGATCACCCGATTGACCTGACCCGCTACCAAGTCTTGAACTGCTATGCGGGGCGAGCTGGGTTGATTAACTCTGGTGGGGCCTCGGGCAAAAACGACTTTGCTGAAGCCGTGCGTACAGCGGTGATTAACAAGCGTGCTGGGGGCTGTGGTCTGATTTCTGGCCGCAAGACCTTTCAGCGTGATTTCAAGGAAGGGGTGAAGCTTTTTCACCTGATTCAAGACGTGTATCTCTCGTCTGAAGTCACTATTGCTTAAGGTTGTGGTACCGCTTCATCATTAGACAGGGTGATGACCCTACTGCCTAATGATGAAGCGTTCTGAGGAGCGGCAGTCCCTCAAGTCTCAAAGCGCTTCGGTTAGCCCCGACTAGAGAACTGAGCAAGGGCCAGATCGGGTCAATTTTGAGAGGGAAGCACCTTGAAAAAAGCGCTTTGATATGTTAGTCATAGAGCTTTT
>CALCPB010000866.1 GCA_937897665.1 uncultured Halomicronema sp.
TACACTGGCAACCGCCAATGCCGTAAAGATTTCAGCGCGTTGACGCGCCTTCCCCACGACTTCATCCGCCTCTTCATTCGCAGCTGCCAACACCGCATTCGCTTCCGCCAGCTTGTCGCGCTCAAGCTCCGCTACCTCCTGAGCTGCCGCTGCCGCCGCTGCTGCTGCCCGCGCCGTTTCCAGCTCTGCCATCAGCCCCGGCGTCTGCACATCGCGCACATAGCGCACCAGGTAGTCGTGAACCAACTGATACCGCGTCTCCGGCTCCTCCGGAATCTCAAACACCAGCCCCGACCCGACCAAAATCTCGATCGCCAGGCTGAGCTGAGCCGAGTCAAAGGGCATCTCTAATAGCTGCAGCTCGTATTCAATTTCCTCGCGGGTTTTGAGCGGGCGATAGAGACGTTGCTCGCGATCTTCATCGGTGAGCAAATACAGCACCACCCAGGCCAGGCGCTCATTGGGCGGCCCGCAGTCGTGGACGACCGACGCCAGATAGTTTTGCACCAGCGTTTGTTTGGGTAGCTCGCCCAGCGCCTCGTACTGCGCCAGGGTCGTGATGTCATCGCGCTGCAGCTGCGCCCCTACCACCTGCAGCTCAATCGGACGCACATCGCCAGTTTCTGCCGCCAGGTCAGCGACGAGCCGCTGCACCAGCTCATCCCGTAGGGGATATTGGGCCGCCGCCGTGAGTTGCCGAATCACCTCTTCTGCGGCAGTGGGGGTAAAGTTGGCCAGGGCATAGCGCACGTCTTTGCTCAGCAAATCCCAATCGGGGCTGACGCGGTTGATGATGCGCTCGGCTTCGAGCAGGTGGTGCAGGTAGTCTTCGCGCAGGGCCAGCACCACCTTAATCGAGGGCAAATCAATGCACTGCTGCAAAAAGTCGTAAAACAGCCGACGATCGCCCAGCGCCTCTTTATCAAAGAAGAATTCCTCGAACTGATCAAAAATCAGCACATAAAAGCGGTTTTGCTCAATGCCCTCACGCAAGCGTTCCATCAGCTCAGCGGGCGTGGGGGTGGGCAGGTCGCTGGGCTCCGGTTGCTCCTCATCGGCACCGACGGCAGCCAGGGCATCGTCTAGATTTTGGGCGATCGCCTGCTGCCAGTTGCCGTAGGTTTGCACCAAAATCGGTTCGGTAGTGCGCCCACGAGGGTAGAGACTGCGCAGGCGCGGCAACAGCCCCGCCGTCAAAATCGAACTTTTACCCACGCCCGACGGCCCGTGCACGATGATGATCGAGTGCTGGTTGCTCTGCAGACGGCTGACCAGTGCCTCCACATCTTGTAGCCGACCCGAGGCGCGAATTTCGGCAGCGACGGCGGCCTGGGTGATCTCATCAAACTGTTTCGCCGGGCTGGGGCGCTGGTGGGGCTGCACCGCGCCCGCGCCGATAAAAGCGCGCAGGCTGTAGCGATATTCCACCTGCCGCCGCTTTTGCTTAATCTCAAAGGCGGCCCCATAGGCCCCCATGGCAAAATAATGGTCAATCAGCTCGTTCAACACCTTGAGGTGCAGGGTGAGATCGACCTCGGGGTCGGTTTCCCGGCGAGCCGCCTCTAAATATTGCAGCGCTGCCTCCGGATCTGCGAGGTGCATCCGGGCTTCGCCCAGCAAAAAGCGATACCAGCCCCGCTGAAAGCTGGCGGCGATCGCCAGCGCGTTGGCCAAGTCCACATCAGCAGGGGCAGCGGCGTGTTCCACCGCTCGGCTATCGTCCAGCGCCGTCTGGGCCGCCTCTAGAATATCTAGCGCCTGCTGGGCTTCGCTTTGAGCCGTGAGCCAGTCTTCTTTAATCAGCGCCACTTCGGCGAGAAAGCCGTGATCGCGGGCCAAGCGAATAGGGTCTTGGGTTTCTTGATGCAGGCGCACGCCTTCGTTGGCGATCGCCGCCAGCGTTTCCCAGTCGCGCTGCTTTTGCAGCACTTCCGCTAAGACGTGAATGAATCGGGCCAGGTGCAGCGTCTGGTCGCGATCGCGAAAATGCGTCACCAGCTGCTCAAAGTATCGCCGCGCCTGCCGCAATGATGCCGTATAGGTGACGCGCTGCACTACGGCATTGCTGCGCCACCACAGCCCCAAATGCAGCCATAGCACCGCCCGCTTGTCGGCCGCGGTGAGCGGCTCAGGTGCCTCCGTCGGGTCTAAAGGCGTGGCCGACTCCTCTACCTCCACTTGAGCTTGCCAAAAGGCCAGACTGCGCTCATAGAGCATTTGAGCCGTCGCCATTTCGAGCTGACTGTGGGCTTCGCGCCCCTGCAAAAAATCGAGGCTGGCCTGCAAGCTCGGATCGGGCACCACATCATGGGCCACGAGGTCTTGCAGGGCAAATTCCAGTTCGCTACGCAGGGCATCGCTGCCCATCAGGCGAATCGAGCTGGTGTTGAGTTCGCGATCGCCGCCCCGCGCCAAAATGTTCAAAAACAGCTGGTCGGTGCCCGCTTTCAGCGCATGCACCAGCTCCCCTGCCGGTAGCGTGAAGGGAATCGCCGACGGTGAAAAGCTGCGGAAGTCGGGCGCATAGCGAGCAAACTGCTGCTGCACTCGGCGATTCATCCACAGCACGAGGGGAAAGGGAAACTGCTGCCGAAAGCCATCGCGCGAGAGGTTGGCCCCCTGCAGCACGGCCCGCTGCTGCGGTTCGCTCAGGTAATCGAGCCCAACTACCAGCAGCGCCGCTGGCGTCTGCCCCTGCAGCTGACCGTGAATCGTTTCGCGCAGGTTGGTAAAGTCGCGGGGCAGCTGCATCACGGTGGCGAGCCCCGCTGGCGCTAGCTGCTGGTTTACTAGATGGCGCAGACGGTGATAGTTGCAGGTCGCCAGCGTCAGCGAAAATTCCCCCGCTGATAGGCGCAGCACGGTTTGTAGCTCCTGCAGGCTGGCCTGATTGTGCTGCAGCAGTTCGTCATCGCTATGGGCTCGGCCTGAGTTGTCGCCTAAGTTCCCCGCCACTGTTGATAGACCTCAGTTTCTGCTAGCACGGGATTGATATCGACCCAACGCCCGCGATCGTCGCGATACTCGTAAAGAAAGAGGTTGCGTAACAAACTATTGTAATCATTGTCGCCCTGCAGGGTACGGTTCTTTACCGCCCGAAACAGCAGCTGCCATTCATCGGTATCAATCAGCGCCAGCATATCGTTGCGCTCATCGCGAATCACCTGCTCTAGCGTGGCGCTCGACAGCGGCGGACTTTGCTTGCGCAGGCAACCGTAGATATAGCGCAACACGCTGCGCATGTGGCCGCCGCTCACCAGACAGAGGCGATCAAGCGTGGCCGGGGTGTCAAAAACTTGAGGGATTTGGGCCAGGCGATCGCTCGCCGACAGCTCGGGATACGCCCGCGCCAGCACCATTTGCCGCAGCTTGCCCAGACTCACGTCATTGATCTGGCCGCTAATGTTGTGGGTCGGCACCCTGGTCAACACCGACGGTCGCACCCCAAACCGGTTGATCAAAATCGGCAAATCATTCGAAAACGCCAGCGAAAGCGGAATCGTGTACAACACGTGGCAGTTCAACCGCTTCAATTGTTCGCCGCGATCGACAAACAACTACTCCGGCTGAAATCGACCGCTGGGCTTGGGGTTGGGGAAGACGCGATCAAGGTTGTCCACGATCGCCACCAGTCCAGCTTTGCCCTGGGCCTTGAGTTGGGCGATCGCCGGGTCTAGTAGCTCCTGATTGATCGCATCCAAAATATTCTTCGTGCGGGGCTCTAAATATTGATGGAGCTGACTGCGCAAATCGGTACTTTCCTTCGACTGGGCAGTGATGTTGGCAATCCCCACCGATAGGCTCACGTCCGAAATTTCCATCGGCATCCGCAGCGTATCCGAAATGCTTTGAAACAACCGCTGAAAGTATCCCGGCTGCAGAGCGATGCCCACCTTTTCTAAACTGGCGCTGATCTGCCGCGCGATCACCAGCAAAATGTCCGTCACCTCGACATCCGCCAGCTCCAAATCCACATCCGATTCAAAATAGACCACGTGAAAGCCCGCCTGCTCTAGCTGATCTCTCAGGCGAAACAGTTCCGTCGATTTGCCTGAACCCACGTGCCCGGTCAAGAGCTGCGTGGTCGATTCATCCGGCGAAATCACGGTAATCGTGCGCGCCAGCTCCTCCACAATGTCGCCCCCTCGCACATCCGAAAAGTTGATGTAATAACGAGCATCGGCGATCGGTCGACTCGGATTTGATGCCTTATAAAACTGGCTAACCTGCAGCTCCACGAATCACCCCAAACTCCTGATAGCACGCCCTTTATAGCACGCCCGCGATCGGCTGCTGCAGCCCCAATCACCGGTCTTGCGAAAAAGCCTGGCGCATCTATGCTCAAAGACGAGTGAAACGCCAAAACGGACATTTGCTAACAGCCCTCTTCCCGTTTCTTAACGAGCAGCGTCGAGGATGCTTTGATATTGAGGGCAGTTGAGTCGAACATCCAACTCAAAATCTTCGACTCCAGATCCTCGAATGTACGACTCTAAGTTTTTGCCATCGTCTTCAATTACGGCCAACTTTTCACAAGGGGATTTGCGCTCAAACTCTGGGTTGTAAAAGTCAATCGAAGTTTGC
>CALCPB010000867.1 GCA_937897665.1 uncultured Halomicronema sp.
GACACAACACAGAGCGCGTGCCATGACCGAGACTTATTTGACCATTGCTCGACAGGGTCGTAATGCCTGGTGGCGTTACCTTTTGAGCCTGATATTGGCCCTGGGTCTACCCATCGACGCGACCATCTTTGTGGCCTTCCCCTTTTTGCTGGTTGCCACCCTGCAAGAGATGCCGATGCCGACTGATGACATTTGGATGAGCCAGCCGGTCTGGTTTTTTGGCGTGACGGCGGCTGTGACGGTCCTAATGACGTTGGGGCTGATTGTCGCCATCCCGGCCCTGCACCAACGCCCCTGGCGGACGGCGATCGCGATCGCTACACTGTCCAGGTTACGTCAGGCTGGCTGTGGCGCTGGCTCCCCACGCTGTTAGTGATGCCCCTAGTGACCTTGATGCCGAGTCTGGTCTATGGCTATTTGTTGCAGGGCTTGGGATTGCTGATTCCCCGACCGGTGCGGTTAACGGCAGTCGTGGCCGTGCTGATTGGCCTTTTCAATGTCGTCTCAAATCCCACACCACCCACGGTATGGGACTGGGGATTTGGTCTAATCACGGCAGGATTTTTTGTGTGGATCATCTTGCAAGATCGCGGTCTGGAACTGTTTATTGGCCTACAAGCGGCCAACGCGTTAGTACGACTACAGCTAGTGCGATCGCCCGACACTACCCCCACGTTTCCGGCGCTGTTAACTCGCGATGCCGGGGGAAGCTCTGGGCTCGATTTCATTGTCTGGCTGCTGGGCTTGGGCCTGTTTTACGCCATTTGTTTCTATGCGTGGCCATCGTCTAGCACATCCGCCCCGCGCCCTACTACCGCCAGCAGCTCGCAAGAGGAACTCGATTAGTCTGATTATCGTGACACCTCTCTCGAAGCTGTCATCAATATTCGAGAACGCCATTGGTGAATATGGATGCTTCAGCTTTTCGTAGCGGCGAGCGACGCTTGATAAGCGCGCCACCCGCCAAACTCAGTAATTTCTCGTTTGCCGACCACGGTCAGCGGTTCACCAATCACGCCCAGCACCGTTTCCCCCTCAGCCAGCTTCACCTTGCCGATCGCCAACCCCGGCGGCTCCTGCATCAAAATCACACCCAGACCTGCTAGCGGCACATCCCACACTTCCACCGCGATCGCGACGCCCCCCTCGGCCACCCGCACCATCGCCGGATACTGGTCATCAATCGTCCACAACCGATAGGCGGGCTCAGTCGTCGTTACACAGTTAAAGGTGGCCCCAACATTCAGTAAGTTAGGGTTCAGCGCTAGCCCGCGCATGAGAGTGCCGTTGACGGCTAGTTTCAGCGTTTCGGTCATAATTTTAGAGAATGGTCAGATACGTCTCAGTCGAGGAGATGGGAAGTACCCGCAGCCGCTGATTTTGCCGATCCGGCTCCAGACCCAAAGCCTCCATCGGAATCACACCCAGCAAAGGATTTTGGCCCCCTGGCAGTTCGAGGCATTCAAAAGTGCTTTCCCGCCCACAGAGTGAGATTTTGGCTTCTTGAAAAATGCGAGCTGTCCCAATACCATTCGCCGTTGAAATTTGCACTTCTCGGAGCAGTTCAAGGCCCAATTGGGAAATGGTTTCAGCTGATAAACAAAGCGTCGTGGCTCCCGTATCAACCAGAACATCGTCTAATTCAACAGAGCGGATCTGATCGTGAGGAATTAAGCCATTCTGTGCATTGGCCTGGTCAATGCGATTAGTAATCGTTAACTTAGCGAGAACTCTGCCCATCGCGTCTAAAGAAACTTGACTAGTTGTGCTGAGCGTCATAGTAATCTCTCTCGCTGATTGGGCGTGATTCACTGTTGATCCTAGCGACTCAGCGATGCCGTCAACAAATATTAACGAGACCGTTTAATCCTCTTTGCCCAACGCGCCCGGTGCTCCGACCAGGGTCCGTTTGGGCGAGCAGGTAATGATCATAATTAGCAGCGTCAGAATGTAGGGCGCGGCGTTGAATAGATAGTAGTAAGCATTGATGCCAACCGATTGGAAAGCCGGGCCGAGCGCCTGGGCGCCGCCAAACAACAGCGACGCCCACAGACATTGAAGCGGGTTCCAGCGGGCAAAAATCACCAGTGCCACCGCCATCAATCCCTGACCGCTGGAGATGCGCTCAGTCCACACGCCAGGAAAATACAGCGACAGGCAAGCGCCGCCAATGCCCGCCAAAAAGCTGCCCGCCATGATGCTCAAAAACCGCACCTTAAAAATCGAAATGCCCATAGCCCGCGCCGCCTCGGGGCTGTCGCCTACCGCGCGAATGTATAGACCCCAGCGCGTTGAGCGAAAGAACCACTGCATGATGGGGGCGATCGCCACCCCGATCAAAAACAGTGGACTCACCTTTAACGCCGACTGCACAGCGGGGATACTACTCCAAGCGCCCCACTGAAAGGGGAATAGCTGCGGCGCTTGAGGCTGAATGAACGGCTTGCCCAGAAAGAAGGCCAAGCCACTGCCAAAAATAATCATTGCGATGCCAACGGCCACATCATTCACACGAGGCTGTTGCGCTAGCCAGCCGTGAATTGCGCCCAACGACATCCCGGCCAAGCCCGCCGCCAGCACCCCGAGCCACGGAGCCCAAAAATCGCCCAGGGCACCTTGACTCAGGTAAGCGACCCCGTAGGCACTCATCGCTCCCATCAGCAGGGTACCTTCCAGCCCCAGATTGATTTTGCCGCTTTTTTCTGTCAGGCATTCGCCCAAACTGACGAAGAGAAATGGCGCGCTGCCTCGCAGGGTACCCGCCAAAATGCCCAGGGGTACGCCCCACCAGCCCAGTGCTTCAGTTGCCATGTCGTAACCTCATCGGATGCCTGTGGAATGGATGAACAGAAAGACTAAGCCACCGGCTTTTCTTGGAACCAGGGCAGGCGACCATAGAGCGAATCGCTGAACAGCACGCACAGAAACACGATGCCTTGAAACACCAGCACGGTGGCGTCGGGCAAATCGTGCGATCGCTGCAGAATGCCACCACTGGCCAAAATGCCCCCCAGCAGCACCGCAACCAAAATCGTCGCCAGCGGATTATGACGCGAGACAAAGGCCACCAAAATGCCCGCATAGCCATAGTTCGACACTAGCGATTCATTAATGCGCTTTTGCACGGCGGCGACCTCGACCATCCCCGCCAGCCCCGCACAGGAACCGCCCAAAAAGCAAATGGCCAGAGTCAGTTTACCGACGGGTAACCCCGCTACCCGTGCGGCGCGAATGTTGCCGCCTGCCGTGCGCGCCGCAAAGCCAAAAGTTGTCCGCTGAATTAACACGTAGGCGATAACGCAGGCGATGAGGCCATAGACCAAACCATAGTGAATGCGGCTGCCGGGTAGCGTGCCCATCCACAGCGCTTCATTCAGTTCTGCCGATGACGGCTTCGTGACAAACTCCGCATCGCGCATCGGGCCTTCAACCAAATGGTTGATCAGGGCGATCGCGATGTAGTTCAACAACAGGCTGCTGATGGTCTCGTTGACGCCGCGATAGTGGCGCAGGGCACCGGCCAGCATAATCCACAAGCCCCCGGCGATGATGGCCGCGATCGCCATAGTGAATTGACCCAGCACCGGCGGCACGCTGGCGCCCACCGTCAGTCCCGCGATCGTCGCTGCCAAGCCGCCAATCACCAAAGCCCCTTCGTTACCAATAATCACGAGCCCTAAGCGAGCAGGGAGTGCCGTACAGAGTGCCGTCAGCATCAGCGGCGAAGCGCGAATCAAGGTATTTTGCCAGGCACTCCAACTACCAAAGGCAGCCTTATAAATCGAGGCGTATACGCCTAACGGATTAGCTCCGGCGAGCGTGCAAAAGACACCAAAAATCACCAGGGCTACTAGCAGCGCCGCCACCGGCAAAAAAACGGCCTCTAAGGGGCGTCGCCATTGATAAAACTTTGCGGCTGATGCCGGTGCGATCGTCATACTGAGATGCTCAATTTACCAACATTGAAACGTCGTTGCGGAACGCGATGGGTCGCGAGAGATTGTTCCAGATTTAGCAGCGGCCAGCCCGCAAAACGGACCGACAGGGGCTCGCAAAAACTGAGTGTGCGTCATCCTTAATTGGCCTTAAGCCTATAGCAGCAGGCTGGTCACCATCTAGCACCCAGCTACCAGCAAACGAATCCCGGCTCACCTTAGGGAAAATTAGCCCTAGGATAATCCCCCTATCCGGTCGCCAGAGACGTAGCACTGGCTACCAGACCTTCCCCAACATCCACTCAAAGGATGGATTATTTATGGTTCAGAGTGAACACTCGCCTGCCGTTGCCGCCTCATCCGTCTGGGTTTCGGGTTCTGGCCCAGTCGGTTGAAAGCCTGGCAAACCCTCAGTAGCATTGCGTAAGAATACAGCACCGAAACGAATGTCAAACGAGATGATAGGGTTTAATAAATTCTTGTGTTGATTCTTCCTTAATGAGGGGATTTAAGTAGATGAAACGTTTGTTGTTAGGCCTAGTGCTGACACTCGGGGTACTAAGTACTTGCTTCGGTTGGCAGGTGCGCCCCGCCGCTGCCGCTACCAGTGTCAGTCTCGAGTACACACCAGTCTTGGCCGAAGAGCTACGCAACGCCGTTGACGACAAGCTGAGCACTGAGTACGGCTCTAAGCTTGATTTAAACAACGCCAACGTTCAAGCCTTTGTGAAATATAAGGGTATGTACCCGACGATCGCAGGCAAAATTCTGAAAAGCGCTCCCTTTGACAGTGTTGAAGACGTGCTACAAATCTCTGGACTGAGCGATCGCGAACGCGACATCATCCAAGCAAATCTGGATAGCTTTACCGTCACCGTGCCCGACCCGGCACTGGTTGAAGGCGCTGACCGCTACAACAACGGCGTTTACCGCTAAAAACTCTAACGCTGCGGCCAGCCCCGGCGTTGGCCCCGCGACGAATCTCGGATTTAAATGAAACTAAGTCGGCAGAGGTATTTTGATCTCTGCCGACTTTTGCCTATCAGCCCCATCGGGAGTAAGGACTGGCGTTTTCACTCTCGTCTGACCTCATCGCCTGCAGCCCCTCTTCTAAGCCCTTCGAGCAGGCTTCGCTAACAGTCAGGAAAGGCTTGGAGAGTTGGCTCAGCAGGCCACAACCAAGGTTTTCAAAGAGGAAAAGTATTGCCTACAGATCCGTTTGATGTGCTTGTGATCGGCAGCGGCGCTGCTGGACTTTATGCGGCGCTCTGCCTACCTGACACCTACCGTGTGGGCCTCGTCACCAAAGATGTGCTCAGCCAGTCAGCCAGTGACTGGGCGCAGGGCGGCATTGCCGCCGCGATCGCGCCTGAAGATTCTCCCGTTTTGCACAAGCAAGATACGCTGCAGGCAGGTGCCGGACTGTGCGAGGCCGAAGCCGTTGAGCAGCTGGTCGAGCAAGGGGCTGACTGCATCAAATCGCTGGTCAACTTTGGTGTGCCCTTTGATCAAGACCAAGGCCAACTCGCCCTCACCTTAGAAGCGGCCCACTCTCGCAAACGCGTGCTGCACGCCGCTGATGCCACGGGGCGCGCTGTCGTCAGCACCTTGGCCGCTGCCGTGCGCCAGCGAGCAAACATCACGGTCTTTGAGCAAACGCTCGTGCTCGATCTGTGGCCTCGGGGCGATCGCGGTCAGGGGGTCGCCGTCGTGCATCAGGGCATGCTTGCCTGGTGGACTGCCGGGGCAATCGTGCTGGCGACCGGTGGGGGCGGCCAGGTATTTTCGCAAACGACCAATCCCACGGCCAGCACCGGCGATGGCGTCGCGATGGCCTGGCGGGCCGGCGCACAGCTGCGCGATTTAGAGTTTTTTCAGTTTCATCCGACTGCGCTGAAAACCCCTGGCGCGCCTCGGTTCCTCATTAGTGAAGCCGTGCGGGGAGAAGGGGCGCATTTAATTGATGCCAAGGGTCACCGCTTTGCCTTCGACTATCATCCCCAAGGCGAACTTGCCCCGCGCGATGTCGTGAGTCGCGCCATCTACCGCCATTTGTTAGCCCGCGCGGCCGATGCTCCTGACTGCGTTTGGTTAGATCTGCGGCCCATCTCCCGCGAGCGAATTCAGTATCGCTTTCCCAACATCATCGCCGTTTGCCAACGCTGGGGCATCGATCCGCTGCAACAGCCGATTCCCGTCTCGCCCGCCGCCCACTACTGGATGGGGGGCGTTATCACCGATCGCGACAGCCAAACCTCGTTGCCTCACCTCTACGCCGTTGGCGAAACCGCTAGCACCGGCGTCCATGGGGCCAATCGACTGGCCAGCAACTCACTGCTCGAATGCCTGGTCTATGGTCGTCAACTGCAGCATCTACAACTCACCGCGCCGCCGCCCGCGCTGCCCACCCAGATTGCCGCTGCCGCCTTGCCGTCTGTATCCACTGCCGAAATCGCCACCCTCAAGCAGATACGCGCCGAGCTCCCCAACATCGTTTGGCAGGGTGCTGGCATTAGCCGGGAAGGCAAAACCTTGGCTACCGCCGCCACTTCTGTCGCCCAACTGAGATCGCGCTTGGTTGAGCTGCCCATTACCCTGGCCATTATCGACAGTCTGCAACACCCGACTCAGCCGATACCCGCCGGCGATACCGACACGCTGCGCCTCTGGTCAGAGACTCGCAACCTCTTGGACTTAGCCCACTTGATCCTCAAAAGTGCCGACTTTCGTCCAGAAAGCCGGGGTGGTCACTATCGCCATGACTTTCCGGAGACGGATGCGGCTTGGCAGGTGCATACTCTTGTTCAGGGCGATCGCTGGTGGAAGTCGCAGTAATCCGGCTGAATGCAGAATGCGGAAGTTGGCAGTCGGAATTTCCAGGCCCATCAGAGACTCATTGCCATCATCTGAGTGACTTGATCCAAGTGCCGCTGGCTATCGACCGCTGGTCAAGCCGTCTGGTGTGACGGCGGCTATTCTTCTGCGGTGTCGCCCACAGACTGATCATCATTGAGGGCTTGGTCAAGCAGGTCTGGCGGCAGATCGCGAATTAGACTCAACGGCATCAGCGGCGATCGTGCCACAATGTCTTGGACAAACTGAGACGTCAGCGCC